>CAYMZO010000144.1:0-3632 GCA_964394885.1 uncultured Eubacteriales bacterium
TTTGTCTTCTATTCAAAGCTTCAATCCTTTTTTCATTCGTTGTTATCTGAATTTTTCTTTGACCTTTTAACGGTAATTTTCTCCTTTGAAAGGTCAAACATTGAAACTACTGCAACTGAACCGATAATTGTTATTATAAGTTCGGGAATCATATATGAGCTGTTGTATCCGAGTGCATATTTTACTATTGCACCGACAGCATCTGAGCCTGCATAATCTTTCCAAATTGTTACACCACTTATAAAATGGCACAAAAGACGAAGAATACTTGCAAGAGCAGAACCACAAGCAATAGCCATAGCCTGATTCTTTATTTTGTTTTTGAAAACTCCTCCGAGTCCTAAGACTCCAAACGCTACCAAGTAATCTGCAAGTACAACAATCGTATAAGCGGCTATACCTGTAACATAGCTAAAGTTTTTAAGTCCGAACAGTATTTGAATAATTCCTAAAACCACACCACTTAAAAGTCCCCACGGCGTTCCGTAGCGGTATGCAAGAAGAATTATAGGCACCTGTCCGAATACTGATACACTTCCGCCGAACGGGAATTTGATAACCGTAAACTCCATTAGGACGGTTGCAAGTGCTAACATTATCGCTGTTTCTGTTAAGCGAAGTGTTTTGTTGACTGACGGATTCTTTTTACTTTGTTTTGCTTTTTCCATATATATTCACTCCAAATAAAAATTGCCAAGCGACCGAATAATCGCAAGGCAACAAAAAAACATTTCCTACGCAGGCATTATCCTGATCAGGTTTGGGATTTTATTTTAATATGTATAACACATAAGCTATACATACAAAAACTCCCAGGGTCCGAAAAAGCACTGTTTTTCATCTCAGCCGGTCTGCACCAGCACCCCCACTATTCACTTGGCTGAAAGAATTATAGCACAAAGGGTCTAAAACCGTCAAGATAGCTATTGCATAAATTTTATATTAGTGTTACAATAATCAACTGTATTTTTAGAATTTGAGGGTGCTTGATTTGAATTATAGAGACGACATTAGAAACATTGCAATTATTGCTCACGTTGACCACGGTAAAACTACTTTGGTTGATGAAATGCTTAAGCAAAGCGGTACTTTTCGTGTTAACGAACAAGTTGCCGACCGTGTTATGGATTCAAACGATTTGGAGAGAGAACGTGGAATAACCATTCTTTCAAAAAACACGTCTGTCCGTTACGGTGATACAAAAATTAATATTATTGATACTCCCGGCCACGCCGACTTCGGTGGTGAGGTCGAGCGTATACTTCTTATGGTTGACGGAGTTCTTTTACTTGTTGATGCTTTCGAGGGCTGTATGCCACAGACTCGATTTGTTTTGAAAAAAGCATTGCAGTGTGAAAAGAAGGTCGTTGTTGTTGTCAACAAGGTCGACCGTCCCGGTGCAAGACCTGCTGAAGTTGTCGATGAAGTTATCGACCTCTTTATTGAGCTTGGTGCAGACGATGACCAGCTTGAGTTTCCTGTGCTTTATGCATCGGGCAGGGATGGTTATGCTTCCCTGGACTCATCTGCAAGAAGCGGAGATATGCGTCCTTTGTTCGACGCCATACTCAGCAAAATCGAGCCTCCTAAATGTGAGCTTAACAAGCCTCTTCAAGTTTTGTTCTCAAGCCTTGACTACGATGATTATGTAGGCAGAATAGGTGTTGGACGAGTTGAACGTGGAGATGTTAAGCAGGGACAACAGGTTGTTCTTTGCAACACTGACGGAGACAAGAAAAATGTTAAGGTAACCAAGCTTTATCAGTATGAGGGTCTTAAGAGAGTTGAAGTTGACACTGCAAAAGCAGGAGATATTATTGCAGTAGCAGGTATTGCAGACCTCAACATCGGTGAAACCGCTTGCGACCCAAATTGTATTGAACCAATTCAGTTTATTAAAATAGATGAGCCTACAATTTCTATGAACTTTATTGTTAACAACAGTCCTTTTGCAGGAAAAGAGGGCAAGTTTGTTACATCTCGTAACATCAGGGACAGGCTCTTCAAGGAAGTTGAAACAAACGTAAGTATGCGTGTTGAAGAAACCGATACAACCGACACCTTCAAGGTTTCAGGCAGAGGTGAGCTTCATCTTTCAATACTTATTGAAACAATGAGAAGAGAAGGATATGAATTCCAAGTTTCTCGTCCTAAGGTTATTCTAAGAGAAATTGAGGGTGTTACCTGCGAGCCTATGGAAATGCTTTCTGTTGAAGTTCCCGAGGAGTATGTCGGTGCAGTTATCGAAAAACTCGGTTCAAGAAAAGCTGAGCTTACTGATATGTCTGTAAACGACGGAGGCACAACACACATTGAATTTAAAATTCCTTCAAGAGGACTTATCGGATACCGTTCAGAATTCTTGACCGACACAAACGGAAACGGTATTATGAATCAGCTGTTTGCCGGTTATGAGGAATTCAAGGGTGAAATTGTAACAAGAGAACGTGGTTCTATCGTTGTTCACGAGTCCGGAGAAAGTACCGGATACGGACTATACAACACACAGGATAGAGGTAAATTGTTTATCGGACCCGGAATTCCTGTTTATGAAGGTATGATTGTAGGCGAATGTGCAAAGAATGAAGATATAGTATGTAACATCTGCAAGAAAAAGCAGCTTACAAATACACGTGCTTCCGGCTCTGACGATGCTTTAAGACTTGTACCGCACACTGTTTTAAGCCTTGAACAATCTATGGAATTTATTAAGGACGATGAGCTTTTAGAGGTTACTCCCGAATCACTTCGTCTTAGAAAAACAGTTCTTTCTAAGGAGCAGCGTATGAAGCAAGCACACAGAAAGGCTTGATTAATTTTGATTATTGATTTTCATACTCACGCTTTCCCGGAAAAAATTGCAAAATCCACACTTGAAGTGCTTGCTAAAAAATGCGGAAATGCACTTCCGTATCACGAAGGCACTCCCGAATCGTTGCTCAAATCAATTAAAAGCAACGGCTGCGACAAAGCAGTTGTTCTAAACATTGCAACCAACCCAAAACAGCAAACGAATGTGAACAACTTTGCAATCTCTCTTCTTGACGTTCCCGACTTAATTCCGTTTGGCTCTGTACATCCGGATAGTGAAAATGCTATTGAAGAGCTTTACAGGCTTAAAGAGGCAGGCATAAAGGGAATTAAATTTCATCCCGATTATCAAAACTTTTTTGCAGATGAAGAGAGACTTTTTCCTCTGTATGAAAAAGTTGCCGAGCTTGGATTTATAACAGTTTTTCATTCCGGTGTAGACATCGGCATTCCGGACCCAATCCATTGTACTCCCGATATGCTCTTAAAGGCTTTGCCTGTGTTTAACGGAGCTCCTGTTGTTGCAGCTCATATGGGTGGTTATCTGCTTTGGAAAGATGTTTATGAAAAACTTGCTGGAACTGAAATTTATATAGACACCTCATATTCGTTTACACGAATTCCGCCAATCTGGGCAAAAGAAATTATTCAAAAACACGGTGCCGACAAAATGCTTTTTGGCAGCGATACTCCTTGGAGTAGCAGCGGAAATGAAATTCGATTTGTAAAAAGTCTTGAGCTTTCTGATGAAGACAATGAAAAGATTTTTTATAAGAATGCTTGCAAGCTATTGAATATATAAAAACCACCTTTGGGTGGTT
>CAYMZO010000145.1:0-3627 GCA_964394885.1 uncultured Eubacteriales bacterium
ATTCAAGGGTATCAATTTTTTTAACAAGCGATTCTGCCTGTAAATTGTATTCATCTGTGCTTGAAGGCAGGTTTTTCTTTTCAAGCTTGTGTGCCACATATCCTTTAAACATTTGATATAGTATTGCGAATACAGGTACACATAGGATAAGCCCCATAACTCCAAAGAATCCTCCTCCGATAAGGCAGGAAACCAAAACCCAGAATGCAGGCAATCCAACATAGTTTCCAACGATTTTCGGGGTAAGAAAATTACAGTCAAATTGCTGAAGACAAAGAATGAAGATGCCAAAATAAACTGCTTGAATTGGCTCGGTTAAAAGGATAAGCAATCCGCTTGGAATGGCACCAAGCCAAGGACCAAAGAACGGAATAATATTTGTTATGCCAATAATAACGCTGATGAGAACAGGGTAAGGCATCTTTAAAACCTTTAGACCCGCAAAACAGATAAAGCCTATAATTATAGAATCAATAATTTTTCCAAGTATTGAGTGGGTAAATATTTCAAGGCTGCTTTTACAGATGTTGATAGTTGTTTTTGCGTGTTCTTTATTCAAAAAAGCGTACAATGATTTCTTACATTGAGCAAGGAATCTCTCCTTGTTGTACAGCAAATAAATTGAACAGGCAAGACCAATTACAAGATTAAAAACAATGTCAAAAGCACTTGCAAGTCCATTGGTTACATATCCTAACCAAACATCAATTTTGCCTAAAACACTTGTTTGAGCCCAATTAGAAATATAATCAGTAGCAGCGGAAATAATCTTGTCAAAATTTTTAGAAATAAATTCATTCTTTTCAACAAGATTTGTTGCCCAAACTGTTAATGATTGAGCCTGTTCCGGCAATGTCTTTGAAATGTTTGCAAGGCTTGAAACGATTTCAGGAACAAGGAAGCTGATTATAAGATAAATTAAAAGAATTGCAACAATAACTGCAATAAAAACACTGCTACCTCTGATAAGGTTTGACTTTTTTCTTGTAATGTCTTTGTTGCGTTTTAAAGCGAGCTTTGTAAACAGTTTTTCAAGAGCCATCATAATAGGATTAAGCAAAAATGCAATTGCCAAGCCATATATTACAGGTGCAATTATATTGAAAAACTTTGAAATAACGTGGCCTACGGAATCAAACCTAAGTATAAAAAAATAAAAAGTAATGCTTGCTGCAACAACGCAAAACGAATAAAACCCAGCCTTAAAAGAAGGATGGCGTTGCCAAAATGTTTGTGGTTTGGTGTTACCGTTTACAGCAGTATTTTCCATAGTCATCAAATCCAATCATCTTAGATACTATCAATTATATCATATTTCAACAAATTGCTCAATTATTATTCAAAAATAAAACCATTGCCTATTTATTATTACAATATATTCAAAAGATATAAATGTGAAAATGTAAAAAACCGTCATTGCTTCATATTTATGCAATGACGGTTTTAGTTGATATAACGTTAGTAACTTATTTGTCTTTTATTTAATAGGTAGTTTTTTAACGTCATCATTATGTCCGATAACAATAAGTGTTTCGCAATTTGAAAAGATGTGGTCAGGTTTAGGAAGCGGATTTATCTGTCCGTTTTCCTTTGTTGCAAGAATGCTTACGTGATACTGTGAACGAATATCTTTTTGCAATATTGTCTTTCCAACCCATGAAGGTGGAACCAAAACCTCAAAGATAGAGTAATCAGCTGTGAGCTCAATATAATCAAAGATATTTTCTGAACCATATTTTACAGCAAGACGTTCAGCAGATTCTCTTTCAATGTAAACGACTCTGTCTGCACCGTTGCGAAGTAAAAATTTACGCTGAACTTCACTTGTTGCACGGGCAAGAACAAACTTTGCGTGATATTCCTTAAGCATAGCAGCAGCCTCAAGTGAGCTTTGAAAATTCTCACCAATTGCAACAATGCACAAATCAAAATTGTTCACACCTAAAGAATCAATAAATTGAGAATTTCTTGCATCTCCAATGATAGCGTTAGAGACGAAAGGTAAAATTTGATTTACTTTTTCCTCGTCTTTATCGACAGCAAGAACTTCATTTCCCAATTCTGATAATTTAATGGCCATATGTTTTCCAAATCTTCCAAGACCAATAACTAAAACAGATTTCATAAAAATTCTCCCTTTATTTAATGCTTTTAAAAGCTGTTAACCAACAGTGAGTTTTTCCAGTGGCATTTGAGAAGTAGTGTTTGGATATGGTTTTGCAAATGCAACGAGAATAGTGAGTCCGCCAACTCTTCCAATAAACATAAGAAGAGCAAGAACCATATGAGAAAACGTGCTTAGCGACGGAGTTATTCCAAGTGATAGACCAACAGTGCCTATTGCAGATGCAGTTTCAAATATAGACCTGCTAACAGAAACATCATCTACTGCCGAGATAAGAACGGCAGCAATAAAGAAGAAAAACAGATACATAGTTAAAATACTATAAGCATGACGTACTGTCTGATCATCAATTCTTCTCTTAAAGCATTCAATGTATTTTTTGTTTCTAAGCTCAGTTACAATAGATAAAAGCATAACTGCAAGTGTTGTTGTCTTTATTCCTCCTGCGGTTGAACTTGGAGAACCACCGATTAGCATAAGACAAATAGTTAGAATTTGGCTTTCGTCAGACAACGAGTTTAAATCTATTGTGTTAAATCCTGCGGTACGAGGAGTAACAGCTTGGAAGAATGAAATTAATATTCGTTTCCAATAGGGCATATTGTCGAACGATGTATGGTTTTCTTCAAACAAAAAGATTGAAATAGTTGAACCCAAAATAAGAATAAAGGTAACAAGAAGCACAATTTTTGTGTGGAGCTTATAGCGCTTAAAATCAAATTTGTGCTGACGTAAATCATCCCATACAAAGAAGCCCAGTCCACCAATGATGATTAACGAGCAGATGGTAAGGTTTATCAATATACTTCCACTATAAGATGTTAGTGATGAAAATGGAGCTTTTATGCCCATTAAATCAAATCCTGCATTACAGAAGGCTGAGATAGAATGGAATATTGAAAAATATACTCCCCGCCAAAATCCAAATTCAGGAATGAACTTTATTGACAAAAGTACAGCACCGATAGCTTCAAATGTGATTGAACTAAAGAAAATAAACCTTGCAATTCTTACAATTCCACCAACTGATGGAGCAGAAAGAGACTCTTTAAGGGTATATCTTTCTTTAAGCCCAATATGCTTTTTAGTCAATGTAACGGCAGACAGTGCAAGTGTCATAAATCCAAGACCGCCGATTTGAATAAGAGTTATTATTATCAACTGACCAAAAATAGACCAATATGTGTAAGTGTCATATATTATAAGTCCGGTTACACAGGTTGCAGATGTTGCGGTGAAAATGCAATCAAAAAAGTTGGTAAATTCGCCGGCTCTGCTTGATATAGGAAGACAAAGAAGAAATGCACCCACTAAAATTATTGCGGTATAACCCCACATAATAATTTTGGTAGGCGAAAGATTATGTAATTTTATTCTGTTCTTTATCTTAGAAAAATCGGTTTTCATTAAAACACTTGCAATTTTTACTTTAAAAACTTAGTTTATAATTTATTTGACAGTACTTTCAAACAGTGATATTATTGTCTAAGCTTTCTACTAAT
>CAYMZO010000146.1:0-3609 GCA_964394885.1 uncultured Eubacteriales bacterium
AAAATCAATGAACTTGACGTATTCCGAATTGTTGTATTTGTATGTATTGTAATCATTATGATTACTACACTTATAATTTTTAAATAATTGTTAACAAGTCTATTGACATATTGTTAACAATGTTATATCATTAAAATGAAAATTGTGCCACGAAGGCACATCCAATTTAGATATTTATACATATTGTAATTGTTGCCACGAAGGTATATCTCATCATTTATGGTGATTTTCTTCGTGGTTGTTTTTATGCAACTACGAATTTAATCAGCTAAAAATTAAGGAGTATATTTATGTTTAAAAAAGTTTTTAGTCTTATTTTATCAGTTTGTTTGCTTGTTGCGGTTTTTGCAGGTTGCAATAAAAAAACAGATGCAGAAAGCAAAGACAAGAATTCAGTTATTATTGCAATGGGAACAAACAGTGAACCCGAGGCAGGTTTTGACCCTGCTTATGGCTGGGGTGCAGGCGAACACGTTCACGAACCGCTTATTCAAAGTACACTTACAGTTACAACAACCGATTTAAAAATTGATTACGACCTTGCAACCGATATGAGTGTAAGCGAAGACGGTTTGGCATGGACTGTTAAAATTCGTGATGATGTCAAATTCACAGACGGAAAAAAATTAACTGCAAAAGACGTTGCATTTACCTATAATACACTTAAAGAAACAAGTTCAGTAAACGATTTTACGATGCTTGACAAGGCTGAAGCAACAGATGAAACAACAGTCGTTTTCCATATGACAAAGCCTTATTCAATTTGGCCATACACAATGGCTATTGTTGGAATCGTTCCTGAACACGCTTACGGCAAAGATTACGGTTCTAATCCAATTGGTTCAGGAAGATATATGCTTAAGCAATGGGACAAAGGTCAGCAGGTTATTCTCGAGGCAAATCCTGACTACTACGGAACAGAAGTTAAAATGAAAAAGGTTACAATTCTCTTTATGAGTGAAGACGCTGCTTTTGCTGCAGTTAAAGCAGGACAGGTTGACCTTGCATATACGGCTGCATCATACGCTGACCAAAAAATAAAGAACTACGAGCTTCTTTCATTTGCATCGGTTGACAACCGTGGCTACAATTTACCTGCAACTTCACAAGTCAAAAACAGTGATGGCATTTTAGTCGGAAATAACGTTACAAATGATATTGCAATCAGACAAGCAATAAATATTGGAATAGATAGAGAAGAAATGATAGATAATGTACTTAATGGATATGGTTCTCCTGCATACAGCGTTTGCGACCAAATGCCTTGGTACAATTCTTCAAACAAGGTTGAATATAATCTTGAAGAAGCTATCAAAATTCTCGAAACTGCCGGTTGGAAAGCCGGAAACGACGGAATAAGAGTTAAAAATGGCGTTCGTGCAGAATTAAACATTCTTTATCCAAGTGGAGACTCTGTAAGGCAGGCTCTTGCTGCCGACACAAAAAATCAACTTAAAAAGCTCGGCATTTCTGTTACAACCGAAGGCGTAAGCTGGGATGAAGCTTATGACCGTGCTCAATCAGAGGTTATGACCTGGGGCTGGGGTGCACATACTCCAATGGAACTTTACAATATTTATCATACCTCAAGCAATGGATTGACTGAGTACTCACCTTATAAAAATGAAAAGGTTGATGAGCTTATGGACAAAGCTCTTTCCACTTCAAATCTCGATGAGTCATACAAGCTTTGGCAAGAGGCTCAAACAGAAATCAATAAAGATATGCCTTGGATTTGGCTTGTTAACATTGACCACCTTTATTGGTCAAATGATAGTTTAAATGTTGCAAAGCAAAAACTTCATCCTCACGGACACGGTTGGTCTATTGTAAACAATGTTGACCAGTGGACTTGGGACAACTAATTATTAAGGAAACGGAGGAATTGTAAAAATACAGTTCCCCCGTATTCTTGCTTTGGAGGAAGTCGATTGGCAAAACATTATTTTACTTTTTTTATTAAAAATCTTATACGAATGTTACTTTTGCTTATATGTATCAGCATTGTAGCTTTTGTTCTTGTATCTGTATCCCCTGTCGACCCATTGCAAGTTAATGTAGGTCAAGCTGCTTTAGGTTCTATGAGTCCCGAACAAATTGCAAAGCTTGAAGAATACTGGGGTGTTAACACTCCTCCTGTTGAAAGATTTTTTTCTTGGGCTTCTGATTTTTTCAGAGGAGATATGGGAGTTTCACTTTTATACAGACAAAATGTTTCAACAGTAATTCTAAGCAAGCTTTCCAACTCTCTTCTATTGCTTGCAATAGCCTGGATTATTTCGGGAGTACTCGGATTTATTCTTGGTATTGTTGCAGGTATTAACAGAGGTAAGTGGGCTGACAAGTTTATCAAGGGATATTCATTACTTATTGCGAGTACTCCAACATTTTGGCTTGCCCTCATTTTACTTATGATATTTTCTGTTTGGCTGGGTATTTTGCCAATAGGATTAAGCATACCGATAGGAATGGATGCAAGTTCTGTTACAATTGGAGATAAAATAATGCACGCTATCCTTCCTGCACTTACTTTAAGCATTACCGGTGTTTCCAATATAGCTCTGCACACTCGTGAAAAAATGATTGAGGTTATGGACAGTGAGTATGTTCTTTTTGCAAAGGCTCGTGGAGAAAGCAACTGGAGCATTGTAAAAAGGCACGGTATACGCAATATAATTTTGCCTGCAATCACCTTACAGTTTGCATCTATAAGCGAAATATTCGGAGGTTCTGTTTTAGTTGAACAAATTTTTTCATATCCGGGACTCGGTCAAGCTGCCGTTACAGCAGGACTTGGCGGAGATGTTCCTCTCCTTCTTGGAATTACCGTTATAAGTGCGTTGATAGTTTTCACGGGAAATCTTATTGCCAATGTACTTTATGGCGTTGTTGACCCTCGTATTAGAAGGGGGGCAACAAAGAAATGATAAAATCACACAACAAAAGAAAGTCTTATATAGCATTTCTTGTTATATCATTATTGTTTTTAATATCCATTACGATAGCCGGTCAATTTTTAACAGATGCCGCAATGGAAACCGATTTTTCACATAAAAATCTATCCCCCTGTCTTGAATACCCATTTGGTACAGACTGGATGGGCAGGGATATGTTTATAAGAACTATAAGCGGTCTTTCAACAAGCATAAAAATCGGTTTGCTGACTGCAAGTGTAAGCTCTATCATTGCTTTTTTACTTGGAACTGCGGCCGCAACAATGGGTAAAAAAGTTGATGCAGTTGTTCTTTGGCTAATAGACCTTGTAATGGGAATTCCGCACATACTTTTACTCATTTTAATTTCTTTTGCCTGCGGTAAAGGCTTTTGGGGTGTTGTCATCGGAGTTTCCCTTACTCACTGGCCTTCTCTTACAAGAGTTATACGAAGTGAGGTTCTTCAGCTTAAAGAAAGCGGATATATTCAAGTGGCACAAAAGCTCGGCTTAAGCAGACAAAAAATTGTTTTTAAACATATGTTGCCACACATTTTACCTCAATTTTTAGTCGGCTTTGTTTTACTGTTTCCTCACGCTATTTTACACGAAGCGAGCATTACCTTTTTAGGATTTGGACTTTCTCCGGAGCAACCCGCCATTGGAATTATTTTATC
>CAYMZO010000147.1:0-3580 GCA_964394885.1 uncultured Eubacteriales bacterium
AAATTCGACCTGTTTTCTTGACATTCACCATATATTTATATAATATTTAACTATTAAACTAAATCTTGGAAATTTTATAGTGAGATTTAGAAAAGAGGAGGAAATAATTCAGATGGAAAAATTGTTCAAACTTAAAGAGAACAATACCACAGTAAAAACTGAGATTTTAGCCGGTCTCACAACATTTTTTACAATGGCTTACATAATTTTTGTAAACCAGTCATTCCTTGGTGAAAAAACACCTGTTGGAATGCCAAACGTTGCTGTTATGACTGCAACTTGTCTTTCAGCATTCTTCGGAACACTTCTTATAGGACTTCTTACAAACTATCCGCTTGCACAGGCCCCGGGAATGGGACTTAATGCAGTTTTCTGCTACACAATGTGTCTTGGAATGGGACTTTCATGGCAGGCAGCACTTTCAGCAGTTTTCTTGGCAGGTATTTTCTTTATCATTATCACAGTAACAGGAATACGCAAGATTATTGTTGACGCAATTCCACTTACACTCAAAAAAGCTATTTCAGCAGGTATCGGTATGTTCATTGCCCTTATAGGACTTAACAATGCCGGACTTCTTTCAAGTGAAAACGGAACAATTATCGGAATGGGTTCACTTGCAGTTCCAACAACACTTCTTGCACTTTTCGGACTTGCTCTTACAATAATTCTTGTTGTTGCAAAAGTTCCGGGTGCACTTTTCATTTCAATCATCGGAACATCAGTAGTAGGATGTATTGTTCAGTTTGCTTTCCATATTAATATGGGAATTACAAAGCCTACAAGCTGGGTGCCACATGTTGACTTTTCAACATTCGGTGCTTGCTTCACAGGATTTAAAGCATTGTTTGCAACTCCTGTACTTGCTCTTGTAACAGTTATGATTACTCTTGTTCTTGTTGATATGTTTGACACAATTGGAACACTTATCGGTGCTGCAAACAAAGCAGGATATCTTGACGAAGACGGTAACCTTCCAAAGGTTGAAAAGGCAATGCTTGCAGACGCAGTTGCAACATCAGTTGGTGCCATTTTCGGAACATCAACAGTAACAACTTACGTTGAGTCAACAGCAGGTATTTCAGCAGGCGGAAGAACAGGTCTCACATCGTTAACAACAAGTATCTGTTTCTTGTTTGCACTTCTTCTCTCACCAATCCTCGGATTTGTTCCTTCAGCTGCAACAGCACCAATCCTTATTGTTGTCGGTGTTATGATGTGCAGTGCTCTTAAGGATATTGATTGGGACGATATTACAGTTGCAATTCCTTCATTTATCACAATAATTTCAATGCCTCTCTTCTATTCAATTACAGAAGGTCTTGCATTTGGTTTCATCTCTTATATCATTGTTATGATTGCAACAAAGAGAATTAAGGAAATCCACCCTGTAATGTATGTAATAGTTGCATTGTTTATTATCAAGTATGTTCTTACCTACGCAAAGTTTTAATTTATAATTAACCAAAAGAGTCTGATTCTTTCAGGCTCTTTTTTGTTGCACAAAAATGAAATATTAACATTTATTTCTTGCAAATTGTACGAATAGTGATATAATATTATAAATAAAAATTTAGACTTAACTCAAGGAGTGAGATTAATGCAAGAAATCAGAATTGAACGTACAAAAAATCCAAAGTCAAAACCTGTTGACCAGAGTAAACTTGGATTTGGTAATTATTATACAGATCATATGTTTGTGATGAACTATGATGAAGGTGAAGGTTGGCACGACCCAAGAATTGTCCCTTATGCACCTTTGCAGCTCGACCCTGCCGCTATGTGCCTTCATTATGGTCAGGAAGTTTTTGAAGGTATGAAAGCATACAGGACACAGGACGGCGGAATTAATCTTTTCAGACCAGACAAAAATATGGCAAGACTTAATAAGTCAAACGAGCGTCTTTGCATTCCTCAAATTGATGAGGAGTTTGCAGTAGAGGCAATAAAAGAGCTTGTAAAGATTGATAGCGATTGGATTCCAACCGAGGACGCTACTTCTCTTTACATACGTCCTTTTATCATCGCTGTTGACCCACACGTTGGTGTTCATCCTGCAAATCATCTTCTTTTTATTGTTATTTTATCACCAGTTGGACCATACTATCCAGAGGGACTTAATCCTGTAAAGATTTATGTTGAGTCTAACTATGTAAGAGCTGTCAGAGGCGGAATGGGATTTGCAAAAACAGGCGGAAACTATGCTGCATCTCTTAAGGCTCAAGATGAAGCTGCTAAAAAGTACGGATACTCACAGGTTCTTTGGCTTGACGGTGTTGAAAGAAAATATGTTGAAGAAGTTGGAGCAATGAACGTATTCTTCGTTATAGGCGATGAAGTTGTTACACCGGAACTTCGTGGAAGCATTCTTGGCGGCGTAACTCGTATGTCTTGTATTGAAATGCTCAGAAAAATGGGATATAAAGTAAGCGAAAGATTATTGTCAATTCAGGAGATTGCAGATGCTGCTGATAAAGGCGAGCTAAAGGAAGCTTTTGGTAGCGGTACAGCTGCAGTTATTTCTCCTATCGGTGAGCTTAGATGGGGAGATAAAGTTATGAAAATTAACGATGGAAAAATTGGAGAAATTTCCCAAAAGCTTTATGATAATCTTACAGGAATTCAATGGGGCAAATTGCCTGACACATTTAATTGGACAGTAAAGGTAGACTAATCAGCCTATGAGAACACTTTCGTTTTTAGTTGAAAACGAATATGATAACAGGAAAGTTCTGCATTTTCTTCGTGGAAGTGCAGGACTTTCTGTGCGTCTCGTTCGTTCGTTAAAACAGGTCGATAATGGCATTTTATTAAATGGCATTCCTGCACGAACAGTGGACACAATAAGATTAGGGGATAAAATCACAATAAATATTCCCGATGATGATGTAATAGCAAAACCAACTCAATATGAGATAGATGTGTTGTATGAAGATGAGGATTTACTTGTTGTAAACAAGCCTGCATGGCTTCCAATGCACGAATCTCATAATCATCAAGGAGATACTTTGGCAAATGCAGTGTCTTGGCATTTGCAAAAAGAGGGTAAATCATCCACGTTTAGAGCAATTGGCAGACTTGATAAAGGAACGTCAGGAATTGTTGTGTGTGCACTCAACAGTTATGTTGCAGCAAGTCTTTCGGGAAAAATCAAAAAGCAATATATTGCAATTGCTCAGGGGATTTTAAAGGGAAGTGGCACCATTGATAAGCCGATTTACAGACCTGACCCACAAAAAACTTTGAGGGCAGCCGGAAAAGAAGGCGAAAGGGCAGTTACGCATTATGAAGTCATTGATTGTAATAATGAGATGACTAAGCTTAAAATAAATTTAGAAACAGGAAGAACCCATCAAATAAGAGTACATTTTTCTGATATGGGTAATGCACTTGTAGGGGATAGAATGTACGGAGAAAAACATCCTAAAATTGATAGGCAAGCGTTGCACTGTGGATATGCAACTTTTGAACATCCGGTAACACATAAAAAGATGGAAATTTATGCAGAATTACCACAGGATATGGAAAAACTCTTTTCAAACATATAGTACAATTGTCATAAAATTAACACCACGCAGAG
>CAYMZO010000148.1:0-3566 GCA_964394885.1 uncultured Eubacteriales bacterium
GTTTTTTAAGCAATTTTTTGTTTATTTTTAACAACAGGACGATTTATTATCTATAATATTTATGCTTATTTTTATTACTTTTGACCAAATTTTATGAAAAGTACTATTAAACTTGCTTTTTTGACGTCTTATTTTATGAATAGCGTTAAAAATGCTGTAATTACGTTCTTTTTAGTTGACATATCTGCACAAAAGGTTGTACTATTAAAACGTATGTGAAAATCGTATATGTCAAGTTTTTATTTTGTCGATTTTTTCAAGTTCGGATTTAATTCATTGTATTATAAATTTTATGTCTACTTAGAGGAGGACAAATCGTGGGAAAATACGTTTTATCTCTTGACCAAGGTACAACCAGTTCAAGAGCTATTGTTTTCGACAAGAGCGGCCATGTTGTTGGCAAAGCTCAGAATGAGTTTACTCAGATTTACCCTGAGGCAGGTTGGGTTGAGCATGACCCTATGGAGATTTTGTACAGTCAGTTCCAGTCTATAACTTCTGTTATGGCATCTCAGGTTGTTAATCCAAAAGAAATCGCCTGCATTGGTATAACCAATCAGCGTGAAACAACTATCGTTTGGAACAAAGAGACCGGAAAGCCTATACATAATGCTATCGTTTGGCAGTGCAGAAGAACTGCTGATATGTGCGAGCATTTAAAGGCTCAGGGACTTGATGAGTATGTAAGAGAAAAGACAGGTCTTGTTATCGACGCTTACTTCTCTGCAACAAAAATCAAGTGGATTCTTGACCACGTTGCCGGAGCAAACGAACTTGCACAGCAAGGAAAGCTTCTTTTCGGAACAGTTGAGACTTGGCTCATTTGGAATTTAACCGGCGGTGCAACTCATCCTGAAACCGCTGTTCACGTATCAGACTATTCAAACGCTTCTCGTACAATGCTGTTCGACGTTGATAACCTTTGCTGGGACAAAACTCTCTGCGAAAAAATCGGCGTTCCTATGAATATGCTTCCTGAAGTTGTTCCGTCAAGCAAAGTTTATGGAAATGTTGCTCCAAACATCATTGGCCTTGAATGTCTTGAAGGCGTTCCAATCAGTGGTGCTGTCGGAGATCAGACTGCTGCTCTGTTTGGTCAGGCTTGCTTTAAAGCAGGTATGGCAAAGAACACTTACGGTACAGGCTGTTTTCTTCTTATGAACACAGGTGAAAAGCGTGTTAAGTCAAAGAACAACCTTATATCCGGAGTTGCTTGGGGAATCGGAGATAAAGTTGAATATTCAATCGAAGGCAGTGCATTTAATGCAGGTAGCGTTATCAAATGGCTTCGTGATGAGCTTCATATGATTGACGATGCTTCTCGTTGCGACGAGCTTGCTCAAAGCGTTGAAGATGCAAACGGCATATATCTCGTCCCTGCATTTACAGGTCTTGGTGCTCCGTACTGGGATATGTATGCCAGAGGCTGCATTGTAGGACTTACAAGAGGCGTTAACAGAGCTCACTTCTCTCGTGCGGTTCTTGAAAGCATCACATATCAGGTTGTTGACCTTCTTACAGCAATGAAAGAGGATTCGGGAATGGAAATCTCTGACCTTCGTGTTGACGGCGGTGCAAGCGTAAGTGATATTCTTCTTCAAATCCAGTCTGATATGCTTAACGTTGAAGTTAACCGTCCTAAGGTTGTTGAAACAACAGCTCTTGGTGCTGCATATCTTGCAGGTCTTGCTGTTGGAGTTTGGAAGGACAAGGACGAAATTGCAAGCAACCGTGAGGTTGATAAAATATTTATTCCGAGAATTGAATCTGAAAAAAGAGAAAAGCTATATAAGGGCTGGAAAAAGGCCGTTACAAGAGCAATGAATTGGGAAGATCACGAATAATAATTCACAGTAGTATTTACTACAATTGATTTACTAAGGAGTATTGCATTTAATGGATTACGCAAAAGAATCACTAAAAAAGCACTTCGAATGGCACGGTAAGATTGAGATGGTTGCTCGTGCAAAAGCAGACAGCAAGGAAGCTTTATCCCTTGCCTATACACCCGGTGTTGCACAGCCCTGCCTTGAAATTCAAAAGGATATTGATAAATCCTATGAGCTTACACGTCGCTGGAATACTGTTGCAGTTATAACTGACGGCACCGCAGTTTTAGGTCTTGGAGATATTGGTCCTGAAGCAGGTATGCCTGTTATGGAAGGCAAATGTGTTCTTTTTAAAGAGTTCGGAGATGTTGATGCGATTCCTCTTTGCATACGTTCAAAAGATGTAGATGAAATCGTTAAAACCGTTGAGCTTCTTTCCGGAAGTTTTGGCGGAATAAATCTTGAGGATATATCTGCACCTCGTTGCTTTGAGATTGAAAGAAGATTAAAGGAAGTTTGCGATATTCCTGTATTTCACGACGACCAGCACGGAACAGCTATAATCTGTGCTGCTGCCACTATCAATGCCTTAAAAATTGTTGGCAAGCAAATTAAAGATTGCACTGTTGCTTTCAGCGGTGCAGGTGCAGCAGGTGTTGCAATAGCAAAGCTCTTATTGAGCCTTGGTGTTAAAGACGTAATAATGTGCGATATTGACGGTGTTATATGTGAAGGCGAACCAAACATTAGTGATGCACGCAAGACAGTTGCCGAGTTTACAAATCGCACCTTTAGAAAAGGAAAACTTGCTGATGCGGTTAAGGATGCCGACATATTTATTGGTGTTTCTGCTCCTAATTTACTTACAGCAGATATGATTAAGACAATGGCAAAAGACCCTATTGTCTTTGCAATGGCAAATCCAGTTCCTGAAATTATGCCCGACCTTGCAATTGATGCCGGTGCAAAAATAGTTGGAACCGGAAGAAGTGATTATCCAAACCAGATTAACAATGTTCTTGCTTTTCCGGGGCTTTTCAGAGGTACTCTTGATGTTCGTGCAAGCGATATAAACGAAGAGATGAAGCTTGCTGCAGCTTATGCAATTGCAGGTCTTGTTTCTGAAGAAGAGCTTACACCCGAATACATTTTGCCAAAGGCTTTTGACCCAAGAGTAGGAAAGACTGTTGCTCAGGCTGTTGCTCAAGCCGCTATTGAAAGCGGAGTTGCAAGAATAAATAAATAATCTTAATTGTGTTGTGTTTTTGACCCCACAGGTTTTCCTGCGGGGTCTTTTAATTTACAATATCAAGTTGCCTTTCAGAGCCAATAATAAAACGGGCAATCAAGCTTTGTATGCAAGATTGCCCGTTAAAACTTTACATCTTTGAATTAAGAACAACTAATGAGATTACACGTACCACCAACAAGAACACCAGTACTGCAAGCAACGTCAAACTTACTGTTGAGTTATACAGTCCGATTATTATGCAGGAAACTAAAAGTGCCAGCATTGTTATATAATAGGTTGTGTGGCTTGACATTTTATTGATTGCCGAAAGACGCTCGTCGTTTTCTTCCACATACATCTTTTTTAGTTTTTCCTCATTTTTGAAAGCCAACAGATTTCTTATAAAAACAAATAAAAAATAAAGTGCAAATGCAATAACTATTCCCGACCTAACTCCATTAAGAAAGCCGTCTAAAAAATCAAATCCTGGCGACGTCTGTATGATA
>CAYMZO010000149.1:0-3548 GCA_964394885.1 uncultured Eubacteriales bacterium
TACCTTTTGGGTTGGAGGAAGCGACAGAAGACTTTCTTTATTTGAAAATGTTTTTCCGATACCTAATGGTATTTCATACAATTCTTACTTAGTCGATGACGAGAAAACTATTTTGCTCGACTGCGTTGACCATTCTATAAGTCAGGTTTTTTTTGAAAACATCCTTAACATATTAAACGGAAGAGAGCTTGATTATTTAATTATCAATCATATGGAACCGGACCATTGCTCAACGCTTGAGGAACTTACGCTAAGGTTTCCTAACCTAAAAATAGTATGCAATGATAAAGCTATAAGTATGATAAAACAATTTTTTGATTTTGATATTGATTCAAGAGTAATATCAATAAAAGAAGGCGATACTCTTGTTACCGGAAAACATACCTTTAAATTTATAATGGCTCCAATGGTTCACTGGCCTGAAGCTATGGTTACCTACGATGAAACAGACAAAACGCTTTACAGTGCAGATGCATTTGGAACATTTGGTGCATTGGGTGGAAATATTTTTGCAGATGAACTGGACTTTAAAAATCAATGGTTAGATGAGGCAAGAAGATACTATACAAATATTGTTGGCAAATATGGTCTTCAAGTTCAAGCTCTGCTAAATAAAGTTAAAGACTTTGACATTGAAACTCTTTGTCCACTTCACGGCCCTATATGGCGTTGTGAAATTGAATGGTTTGTTGAAAAATATCAAAAGTGGAGCCAATACACGCCTGAGGAAAATTCTATTTTAATTGTCTATGGTTCAATTTACGGCAACACAGAAAATGCAGCAAATATTCTTGCCTGCAAGCTTGCAGAAAACGGCATTAAAAATATAAAAATGTATGATGTTTCTGCAACGCATCCTTCTATTATTGTTTCTGAAGCATTTAGATGCAGCCATATTGTCTTTGCATCGTCAACCTACAACAATGGAGTTTTTTGCAATATGGAAACAGTTTTGCTTGACATTAAAGCTCATAATCTTCAAAACCGCACTGTTGCATTAATACAAAATGGAACTTGGGCACCTGCATCAGGAAAGATTATGAAAGAAATTATTGATACTATGAAAAACATTACTGTACTCGAAAACTCTGTTACAATAAAATCATCTGTTAAGGATTCTCAGTTAAGCGATATTTGTGCTCTTGCTGATACCTTAACAAATTCTATAAATAATTAACAAGAAAGGATTGAGAATAAATGAACAAATATGTATGTGATGTATGTGGTTATGAATATGACGAAGCAGTCGGAGACCCTGAAAACGGTATTCCAGCAGGAACAAAGTGGGAAGATATTCCGGATGACTATGTATGTCCTCTATGTGGTGTTGGAAAAGACAACTTTAGTAAAGCTTAAGTAACAAATAAAAAAGCGACTATCAAAAGATAGTCGCTTTTTATTTGTTTGTTTAAAATGTCATATAGGACAAGTTTATATCTACATTTCCACTTATTCCACTTATACTTCCCTTATCTGAATACTGCCACATATCGTATCTTCCACCATATGTAGGCTTATTTGCCCACTGTGCAAGCCAAATAGTATATTGATTTAGCTGAGACGTATACAAATGATTTGTAAAATAATCCTTACTTGCATAAATTCCTGCTTTGTATCCTGAATTCTTAACCGTTTCACAAAATGCTTTGCAAACTGCTGTTCTCTGTTCTGTGGTCAACGAATTTGCACGTCCCGGAGTACCTTTATAAGATGTTTTCTCCGTATCTATAAAAACAGGATATTTTATCTTGTAATTTTTAACAAAGCTTATGCAGGCACTTGCCTCTTCAACCGCTTCCACTTCATTTATTGCCTGAGAAAAGAAATATATTCCGACATCTAATCCGGCAGCCTGTGCACCTCTAATATTAGCATCAAAGTTTTGGTCTTCAACAATATTGCCTGTTATACATCCACGGACTCCTACTCGAATAATTACAAATTGTACTCCGGAAGCCTTTACAGCTTTCCAATCAATTTTCCCTTGATATTTAGATACATCTATACCTAAAACACCATATCCTGGAGCAAGAACTCCATCGTTTCCGAAGCTGAATCTTGCACCGTTTATAATCTGATTTCCTGTTACATAATTACCATTTTTATCATAGTAATATGTTTTTCCATCTATGGTTTGCCAACCTGTATATTTATATGACTCAGGAATTATTTCCTGCTTATAGAACTTATTGGAAGGTATATAGTCATCTCTTGTTGCAAGTACATAGTTGTTACCTACTAATATATAAAGCTTATTTCCGTCAACGTCAAAAAGCTGATTAGACTCTGTTGATGACGGTGTGTTTGAAACTGACAGTTGAGTGATTTGTGGAGCATCCGTTGACGCTGGTTGTGTTGTTTCGGGTGCTTTAACGTTTGCATATTCTACCGGCAAATAATTTATTTGCTGAGGTATTACGATTTTATCAGTTTTAACAAACTCAACAGTATCTTTAAGGGTATTATCATTTTCCATATCTTTATTATGTGAACCATCTTCATTTGTGTTTATGGTTGGAACAACCTTATCTTTAATATCTGTTATAGGCTTATACTCAACCTTATCTTTAACTTTAACATTTACTGTATCTACGCTTGATAAAAAGCCTTCGGGAACAGTTAGTTTTACAGTGTAATTTCCGGATTTTAGGCCACTAACATAAATATATCCCTTTAAATCTTTATTGCTGTATGCTTTTTGATTTCCGGAAGGGTCTGTTACAGTTACATTAAAAAGACTTCCTGTTATGTATTCCCTTGTCTGTTCATTAATAAATTTTATTTTAAGGTCATTTTTAACTGAATAGCATTCAAGTCGTATTGTTAAAACCTGTGGCAACGGCTGAGTTGTAGTAGTTTCAGGCTGGGTAGTTGTCTGCTCCTGAGTTGTAGTTGGCACCTGAGTTGTTGCCTGAGTCTTTATATTGTCGGCCTCATAGTTTTTAATAGAGCAGGACAATACTATTGTTGATGCAATTATGTATATCAATCCTGCGATAAATTTAACGTTAAACTTGGAAATGTTCATTTAGTCTCACCTTAATTTTTAAAATATGTTCTTATTGTAATTCTCAATTTATATGCATTATATCACATTATTCTACATTTTTAAATATTATTCTGTATAAAAATTCATAAAAATCAACCTAAAAAATTATTACTTTTAGGTTGATTTTTTACGATATTATTTTATTAAATTTTTCTCCTGACTTATTAATTTTTCATAATCCAAAACAGGCATAGGTCTTGCAAAATAAAATCCTTGAACATATAAACAACCGATTTTCTTTAAAAATTCAGCCTGTTCTTTGGTTTCTACTCCCTCTGCTATTGTTGGTATTTTTAGTGCCTTTGCCATTTTTATAACAGAAGTTAAAATACTTTTCCATCTATCTGTTTCTTCTGAATTTGATAAAAATTTCATATCAATTTTTAGGACGTCAACAATAACATCTTTGAGAAGATTAAGAGAAGAATATCCGCTACCAAAATCATCCATCATAGTTGTAAAACCATTTTCTCTTAATCTTTCCATAGTGTTTTTCAAT
>CAYMZO010000150.1:0-3546 GCA_964394885.1 uncultured Eubacteriales bacterium
ATAGTTTAAAATTTGCTCAGCAGTAAGAGCATCTTTGTAGTTAAACAAAAATATAGTAAATGCAACAATTATTAAAATTGGCAAAATCCGAAGCAAGATTATTAAATTATTTCGGGCGTTGTTTTTATCTATCATATAGTAATCCCTTTTAATCTTAAAACAGCACACTAAGCTAAAGGATAGTGTGCTGTTTCTAAATTTGCGTTATTATTTATCGCTCCACTTTTGAGCTAAGTCGGTTTGTTCCCAAGGCTTATCACTTGCATTTTCACCAAAATGTCCATAAGATGCAACACTTGAATAGATAGGTCTTCTAAGGTCAAATCTCTCAATAATTGCAGCAGGTCTAAGGTCAATGCTGGACTCAACAATATTATTGATTTCCTCAATTGGAATTGTTTCTGTGCCAAAGGTGTTAATTAAAACAGAGATAGGGTCGGCAAGACCGATTGCATAGCTTAATTGAACTTCGCAAGCTTTGGCAAAATTGGCTGCTACTATATTCTTAGCAATATACCTTGCCATATATGCACCGCTTCGGTCAACTTTTGTTGGGTCTTTACCGGGAAAAGCACCACCACCGTGTTTTGCATATCCACCGTAAGTGTCAACAATGATTTTTCGTCCAGTAAGACCGCTGTCTCCGGCAGGACCACCAACAACAAAACGGCCGGTTGGGTTAACGAAAAATGTTGTGTCATCATCAATCATATCGGAAGGCAATGCCTTCAAAATCACCTCTGAAACAATGTCGTTTCTAAGAGTATCAACAGAGATGTTTTCGATATGTTGAGAGGATATTATTACAGTTGCAATTCTTTTTGGCTTTCCATCTTCATATTCAATGGTAACCTGAGATTTACCATCTGGTAAAAGATAGGGGAGTATATTGCTTGTACGAACTTCCTCAAGACGTTTTGCAAGCTTGTGAGCAAGATGTATAGGCATAGGCATAAGGCAGCTTGTTTCATCGCAGGCAAAGCCAAACATCATACCTTGGTCTCCTGCACCACTGTCTAAAATTTCTTTTCTGTTAACGCCCATTGCAATGTCGGGAGACTGTTCGTGAATATCAATTTCAATATTGCAGGTTTTTGCGTCAAACCCGTGTCCTTCTTTTGTATAGCCGATTTTTTCGATTGTGTTTCGGGCTATTTTTTCATAATCAACTTTTGCGTTTGTAGTGATTTCACCCATTATATGTACTTTGTCAGTAACTGCTGTTACTTCGCAGGCGACATGAGATGAACTGTCTTGTGCAAGAATAGCGTCCAGAATACTGTCAGAAATCTGGTCGCATACCTTGTCAGGATGACCGCAAGTAACTGACTCTGAAGTAAAATAAGTCTTCATATTAATACCTCTATAAATTTATAATATGTAATTATTTATTGTTACAACCAGAACATTTACCTGAACACTTCCAAAGCTTATCAGCAGTAACAGCCCATTTTTCAGCGGTTGGTACGCATTTGTCAGAAAGTGAGTGAACATCTTCAGGGTGTAACATATCTGTTGAATGTGCACCGGAATCGTCTACCATTTTACTCAATCTGCCGGGGTTGTCAAGCAATGGGCAAGGACGAAGATGGTTATCGTTGAACGGCTGATTCTTGTGATACTCCATAAATAGAGGAGATTGTAATGCTTCAAGAAGTGTTTTCTCCTTGATGTTAGAATCAGAGTAGTGTATAAATGCACAAGGCTCAATATCTCCGTTGGCATTTATATGAAGGTATCTTCTTCCGCCAGCAATACAACCGTTAACATATTCGCCGTCATTCCAGAAATCGAGGGTAAACAAAGGCTTTGTCTTTCTGAAATCACGAATTTGATGATACATAAATTCACGTTGCTCATCAGTTGCCATAAGCTCAGGAACAGCATCAATGCCAACAGGCATATAGGTGAAGAACCAAGCGAATTTTGCACCCCACTCAATCATACTGTCAAAGTATTCTTCGCTACCGATAACGTCAACATTTTTACTTGTATAACAGCAAGAAACACCAAATGGAAGTTTCTTAGATTTAAGTATATCCATTGCCTTTTTAACAGATGCAAAGGTTCCTTCTCCACGTCTGAAATCTGTTGCTTCTTCAAATCCTTCAACGCTGATTGCAGGAACAAAGTTCTTAACTCTGAGCATTTCGTTTGCGAAATCTTCGTCAATAAGAGTTCCGTTTGTAAATGACAAGAATGTGCATTCAGGATGTCTTTCACAAAGAGTAATAATGTCTTTCTTTCTAACGAGTGGTTCACCACCTGAATAGATATAGAAATATGTTCCGAGCTCTTTACCCTGTGTAATAATGCTTTCAAGAGTGTCGAGGTCCATATTGAGTGAGTTGCCGTAATCTGCAGCCCAGCAGCCTATGCACTTAAGATTGCAAGCTGATGTTGGGTCAAGAAGAATAGCCCAAGGAACGTTACACTGATAGTTAGCACGGCTTGATTCCTGCTTTGGCCAGCCTTCAAGGCTACAATTCAACAAGAATGATTGGAATAAGTGCTTACGAACATCGTCATCTATATCACTCCAAAGACTCTTGATAAATTTATACCAGTTGTTCTCGGGGTCTTTAATAATCTCTCTTATTCCTGCACGCTGAGATGCAAAAACATCGTCCTTTACAAATAGGTCAACCCATTGCATAAGTTTTGGAATGTTTTTGTCGGGATCCTTATCAAGAAAATTGAGTGCCTGCTTGATGCCGATTCCTTTGAGCTTTGCTGAAAAATCCATTAGTTTCATAACCTTTCTTTTTAGTACAGCTTTTCTGTACTGTGATATATCAAGTATAGTTAATACAGAGGTAAAATAACAACAGACAAAGCTTTGACAGTGTTTGAAAAATAAACACCGATAAAGTTTTGTCTGTTTTTTTGGCAAAGAGTATTAGTGTGTTCGAAAATCAGACATTTTGTCTTAAATGTCTGATTTTAAAATGCTTTCGCTGCTCTTTATTAATGCGTTTTTTACAGTGCCGTCAAATAGATTAAGCATTTTTGTTACGAATACAGTAGGCTCTTTCATTCCACTTGAAATCCAGTTTGTCAACATACCGTTAAGGGCAAATGTGTAAAAGTTGGCAATGTATTCTTTGTCTTCAGAAGATGCCTTTATTCCGTCGCTTTGAGACTCGACAAAGTCAAGCATAAGAGGGAAAACAACATTGTAAAGATATTTTTCAAGTTGCTCACGACTTAACGAATTGTAGATGTGATAAACAGCCTTTCTATTGTCAACGGCAAATCTTACAGAATTTAAAAATGACTCTTGTAAAGAATCATAGTTCTTTTGATTTTCCAACGCCATTTGAGTTTCAATAATAAATAGTTCTTCTAAAAGTGCATAAATATCACTAAAATAATAATAAAATGTATTTCTGTTTACTCCGCAATCCTCTACAATATCCTTTACAGTTATTTTATCAAGTGGAGATTCATTTAGTAGTTTGATAAAGGACTGAATCAAAGCATTCTTTGTAAATTGTGGCAAAACGTACACTCCTTTGTGTGCATAAGTACGATAAACTTTTGTCT
>CAYMZO010000151.1:0-3464 GCA_964394885.1 uncultured Eubacteriales bacterium
AATACTCTTGCGAAAAGTGTTTTGTGTAAGAAACACTCCAAACAAAAACAACAATGGAATAATAATATTATTAAAAATAAAGATAATATTATGCCTATATTATAAACTATCATTTTTGAATTTTTAAAATATGTTTGGACAAAATAGTATAAATTAAGGAGGATGAAAAATGGCAAATCTTACAACTGAAGAGTTGAAGGCGATAGAAGATCAACTCAATCAGGAACAAATACTGATAAAAAAGTTCAGAAGTTACGCAAGTATGACATCTGACCCACAGATTAAAACAACCTGCGAACAGGTTGCGGCACAGCATAAATGCCACTACGATATACTGATGGGTCATATAAGCTGTTAGGAGGGATAATTTTGGGCCAACAAATAAAGTCGCTCAGCGACCAAGAAATAATGGAAGATATACTAAGCTCGCAAAAGCATATAACAGACACATATAATACATTTTCAAATGAATGTGCAAGTCCCGTGCTACGAGAAGATATGCTGAAAATTCTTCGTGAGGAACACAATATTCAGTCAACTATATACACAGATATGAGTAAACGTGGATGGTATAATACACAGCAGGCAGACCAGCAAATGATTGACCAAGTAAAAATAAAATATGAAAATATTGCACAGCAACTATAAAAAATAAGGCTACCAAAAGGTGGCCGTTTATTTTGTAAAATTCACAACAATTAAATGAAAAACGTATATTGATGTGTGGTTGATTAGACCCGCTTTATATGTTAATATATTTCATATAATTATTAGTGCAAGGCACTTGAAATAAGAGGTATTTTATGAGTGAATTTAAAACTGATATAGAAATTGCACAGGAAACAGAGCTTGTTCCTGTAACAGAAATAGCAGGTAAACTTGAAATTTCCGAAGATGATATTGAGCTTTATGGAAAGTATAAGGCAAAAATATCTCCAAACGCAGTGAATGGTAAGCAGCCAAATGCAAAGCTTATTCTTGTTACGGCAATAAATCCGACTCCGGCAGGAGAAGGCAAAACAACAATTTCTGTAGGGCTTGCAGATGGACTTTCAAAATGCGGTAAGAAATGCGTTGCAGCTCTTCGTGAGCCATCACTCGGACCTGTTTTTGGTGTTAAGGGTGGTGCGGCAGGAGGAGGATATGCACAGGTTGTACCAATGGAAGACCTCAACTTGCATTTCACAGGTGATATCCACGCAATAACTACTGCAAACAACCTTCTTGCAGCAATGCTCGATAATCATATTCACTTTGGAAATGCACTTAATATAGATGTTTGCAAGGTTCAGTGGCACAGATGTCTTGATATGAATGACAGACAGCTGAGATTTTTGACAAACGGACTTGGCGGAAAAGCAAATGGAACTCCAAGAGAAGATAGTTTTGACATCACAGCAGCTTCGGAAATAATGGCAGTTGTATGTATGTCAAAGGATTTGGAGGACCTAAAATATAGGCTTGGCGAAATTGTTGTCGCATATTCTTTTGAAGGTAAACCTGTAACCGCAAAACAATTAAATGCAAATGGTGCAATGGCAGCGGTGCTTAAGGATGCTTTAAAGCCTAATTTGGTTCAGACACTTGAAAAGACTCCTGTTCTTATACACGGAGGTCCTTTTGCAAATATTGCACACGGTTGCAACAGTGTAATAGCAACCAAAACCGCAATGTGTCTTGGCGATTATGTTGTTACAGAAGCAGGATTCGGAGCTGACCTTGGAGCAGAAAAGTTTCTTGATATAAAATGCAGATATGCGGGCATTTCTCCAAATGTTGTTGTTATTGTTGCAACGGTAAAGGCTTTGAAATATCACGGCGGTATAGATAAAAATAATCTTAAGCCGGAGAATGTTGAAGCTGTCAAAAAAGGGCTTTCTAATCTTGGAAAGCATATTGAAAACATAAAGAATGTATATGGTTTAAATGCGGTTGTTGCAATAAACAAGTTTGCAACAGACACACAGGCTGAAATTGATGAAATCAAAAATTATTGCAAAGCTTTAGGAACAAACGCAGTTGTTGCAGATGTTTGGGCAAACGGTGGAAACGGTGCAATAGAGCTTGCAAAGGCTGTTATTGATGAGTGTGAAAAAGAAAAGCCCGAAATGACATTTTCTTATGAACTTGATTGTAGCGTTGAAGAGAAGATAAGGCACATTGCAACAAAAATTTATGGTGCCGACGATGTTGAAATAACAACAAAGGCAAAGAAGATGATTGCTGATATTGAAGATAATGGGTATGGAAATCTTCCTATATGCATAGCAAAAACCCAGTATTCACTTTCGGATAATCCCGATTTGAGAGCAAGACCGTCAGACTTTAAGGTTACTGTTAGAGGTGCAAGAGTCAGTGCGGGTGCAGGATTTATTGTTATTTTAACAGGCGATATAATGACAATGCCCGGGCTTCCAAAGCTTCCGAGTGCAGAAAAAATAGATGTTGATAAGAACGGCGTAATAAGCGGATTGTTTTAATTATAAAATGATTGTATTGGTTAACGTTCATCCTTTATTTAGGTTAGAGATTATAAACTTTGTGCTTTAAAATATTTACACAATAAAATCAAAAGAGAGTACCGAAAAGGTACTCTCTTTTATAGTTTAATTTGTAAAATATTCTGATTTGTAAAAGGTATATTTCAGCCTTTTCATTTTAACATCTTGTCTAAGTTGCTTGACTGGAATGCTTTGAACAATAAATATCCCAAGACATAGCAAACTACAAGTTCACCCAAACCTACTTGCAGTGCAGAAACCAAAAATCCAACCCAACGAGTACCCTTTGGCATAAAATAAGCTATTTCAGCACCAATGATTAATGCATTAAAAATAACAGGCATAAGCGGTGCAAGAACCGGAAAACTTTTTATTTTTACATTTCGTAGTTTTCTGCTGCAAATTGCCGCAAGAAGGGTTGCAATAGTTCCGCAAATTACATCGACGATGCCAAATGGACTGCCGAGATTTCCAAAAAAGCAACCTATTGCAAGACCCGGTATAGCAGCCGGAGTAAAAACAGGCAATATCGTAAGTGCTTCTGAAAATCTGAACTGAATTGCATTGTAAGATAATCCAAAAATTTGAGATAAATAGGTGAGTGCAGCATATAAGGCTGCGATTAGTCCGCTTTGGACAATAAAAACAGTGTTTTTGCTAATGTTTTTCATATTTTCTCCTCCATAGTTTTGTTTAAGGTCAGGATGGTTTCGAACTGACCATAGGCAAGTTTATCATTAATAGTGTTAAATTTCAAGAGCTAAATTAATTTGCCAAAAATATACAATAAAAACAATATATAAATATTGCAAGAATAAATTTGATAAAATCTAAAATAATAACTTAGTAAAATCGAAAGGAGCGATAATATGCAGGACAATCAAAACAACGAAGTTGATTTTTTAAATAAGGTATATGAAAATGCACAAATGGGTGGCGAGTCAATAGGATATTTGACAGATA
>CAYMZO010000152.1:0-3459 GCA_964394885.1 uncultured Eubacteriales bacterium
GAAAATATACAGTATATATGCTACAATACAGGTTATCGTTATTAATATATATGTAAATTCGTTATAGCTTTATAAATATATATGAATGAATGGCTTAAAATTAGTGATGGGAGAATTAAATGCAAAAAAACAAAACGATATTAAGAGAATTTTTTAAATATTCACTGCTAAATGTTATGGGAATGATAGGACTTTCGTGCTATATATTAGCAGATACATTGTTTATAGCTAAGGGCTTAGGAACGAATGGACTTGCTGCATTAAACATTGCCATTCCGGTATACAGTTTTATTTATGGACTTGGATTAATGGTTGCAATAGGTGCTGCAACACGCTATTCCATACTAAAGCATAATAACGAAAAACTAAATACAGATAATGTGTTTTCACAGTCGTTAATATTTTCAATGCTACTATCTGTGCTGTTTGTAGTTTTAGGTGTTTTCTTTTCAGTACCCGTTGCAAAAATACTCGGAGCAAGTGAAAATATAATTGAAATAACTGCAGAATATTTAAAAATTATTTTTATATTCACACCGGCATTTATGCTTAATTCACTGTTGCAGAGTTTTATAAGAAACGATGATAATCCACGCCTTGCAATGGCTGCAATGTTACTCGGAAGCTTTTCAAATATAGTACTCGATTACTTCTTTGTCATTGAGTTTAAGTTGGGAATGCAGGGTGCTGCCTTTGCAACAGGAATAGCACCGCTTATAGGAATATTTATTTCATCTTTTCATTTTATAAAGAAAAAGAATAATTTCAAGTTTATAAAAACATCACTTAGGTTAGAAACAATAAGAGATATGATGTCGCTTGGAACAGGAACACTGATAAACGAGCTTTCATCAGGAATAGTTATAATGACGTTAAATATTATAATAATGAAGATTTCAGGCGATATAGGGGTTGCAGCCTATGCGGTAATTGCAAACATTGCAGTTGTTGTAATAGCAATTTTCACGGGCATTGCACAGGGAATTCAGCCTTTAATTAGTAGTAGTTATGGGAAAAATGATGTTAAAAGTATTGGGAAAATATATAAATACGGAATAATTATGTCAATTGTCTTTTCTGTAATAATATATGTTGTATCATTTGTATTTGCAGAGCCGATAACAATGCTGTTTAACAGTGAAAATAATGCACAGCTTACTAAAATTGCAGTTGAAGGAATCAGAATATATTTTACAGCGTTTTTGTTTGCCGGAATTAATTTGATAACATCAATATTTTTCAGCTCAATAGATAAACCAAAACAATCCATAACGATATCCTTGCTCAGAGCAATTATAGTTATAATTCCAACGGCTTTAATTATGTCAAGTCTTTTTGGAATGCAGGGTGTATGGCTGTCGCTTCCTATTTCTGAGATGATAACATTTGTAATTGCAATAATTATATTTTTAAAATTAAAAAAGCAGATGGTTCAATGAAAACCATCTGCTTTTTTGTTGTGAAAACAATATACTTTTATTTTAACCGAACGTAAAAGTTGCTTGCGTGTTTGCAATGTACCTAATGATTAATCGAGGTTCGTCTTTGTTTTCATCAAGTGATGAGTGATAAAGAAAAATACAACACAATATACAAGGTTTACAATGCTTACTGTTAAAATTGTACTTTGAACTGCCTGACCTGCATTTTGCGAAAGAGCATCGATGTAGTTAGGCATAACAGATGACAGAAGATATAGAACAAGGAATGAAACGATTTGAGTAGCGATATAAACTATTACATATCCGATTATTGAACCAACAACTTTGTTTCGGCTCATAATGGAAGGTCCTATGGAAATAGATGTATAGAACATAAGATATTTTCCGATGATGGTGATCATTATTAACAGAATAAATTCGGTTACAAGCAAACCAAATGGAATATCCATCTCGACTGCCATTCTGTGAAGAAGGTTGCCAAGCTCATCCCAAAAGCTTCCAAAAGAATTAGCTGTTTCCTCGGTATGCATAATAAACAGAAAAGCACCAAGAGAAATTGCAGAGCTTACAATTGTCCAAACAAGAGCTGATAGAAGCTTTGAAAAAATAAGTGATGTTGAGCTTACCGGAAGGGTAAACATCAAATATCCTTCGTCTGTATAGTAGTTTTTATAAAAACGAACAAGTAAAAATATAATCGTACCTATAAGTACTACAAAAATTAAGATTATATTTAAAATAGTAAATAATGAAGAAATACTTGTTACAATTTTTGAAAATGTAAGTGGTGCAGAGTCGATAAATGATTTCTTAGATGAAATCCAAATAAAAAATTTGCTAACCAAAGATGTACATATAAGTGCAATATACATTGGAAGAATCATTCGTCCGCTGGCAATAAGTTCGTGTTTTGTAAGTTTTCCTAACATTTGAATTCCTCCCTAAACAGAGCATCAATAGACATACCTTGCTCATCTCTTACTGTGTCAACAGATGACTGCCTGATAATTTCACCGTTTTTAATAAATACGAACTCATCAAGAACGGTTTCAATATCTGCAATAAGGTGGGTGGAGATAAGAACAGTTGCATTTTCGTTGTAGTTGCTGATTATTGTTTCAAGAATATAATCTCTTGCAGCAGGGTCAACGCCTCCGATAGGCTCATCAAGGATATAAAGTCTTGCTTTACGGCTCATAACCATAATAAGCTGAACCTTCTCTTTAGTACCCTTTGAAAGAGTCTTAAGCTTTCTTGCAGAGTCTATGTTTAATCTTGCAAGCATATCAATAGCTTTGTTCTTGTCAAAATCAGAATAAAAATCAGAAAAGAAGTTTATAAGCTGATTAACAGTCATATAGTCGTTAAGATAATTTCTTTCAGGCAGATATGAAATTATTTTTTTACTTTGAATTCCGGGCTCAAATCCACCTATTTTTATTTCACCTGATGTTGGAACAAGAAGTCCGCAGGTAAGTTTTATGAGAGTTGTTTTACCACTTCCGTTTGGTCCGAGTAATCCAACAATTTTTCCCTCAGGCAATTCAAGGTCAATTCCATTAAGAGCAGTGAGTTTGCCATATTGCTTTCTGAGGTTCTTACACTCAAGAATGTTGCCCATTGTTAATCCTCCTCATAGTAATTTTCAATAAAATTAATTATTTCCTTTTTATTAAGTCCGAGCTTTTTCATTCGTTTTAAAAATCCCTGAACATTTTCAGTTGCAAAACGATTTTTGGCGTTATCAATTACTTCAATGTCTTCAGTGATAAAACGGCCGGTGGTTCTTTGTGTATATAAAAAGCCTTGCCGTTCCAGCTCGGTTAATGCACGTTGCATTGTGTTGGGATTGACGGATGCTTCTGCCGCAAGTTCTCGTACAGAGGCGACTTTGCTACCCGGTAAAAACTCGCCAGAAATAATACCAATAATAAAATGGTCTATAATCTGCAAATAAATCGAACGGTCAGACTTGAAATCCCACGCCAAAAGTAACACCTCCCTGCATTACTGTTCT
>CAYMZO010000153.1:0-3448 GCA_964394885.1 uncultured Eubacteriales bacterium
TTTCGTCCTTTGGAACATCTTCCAAATCAAGCGTTGTAACTCTAAACATTTCGCCGGCACCCTCTGCATCTGTTGAAGAGATAATAGGCGTATGGACATATATAAAACCTTGCTGTTCAAAAAATTTATGAATTGCCAATGCAGCTCCGGAACGAACACGAAAAACTGCATTATATGTGTTTGTTCTGGCTCTTAAATGGCCTATTGTTCTTAAATATTCAAGGGTATGCCTTTTCTTTTGCAAAGGATAGTCCGGTGATGAAACACCTTCAACTATAATTTCCGAAGCATTTATTTCAAACGGCTGACGTGCATTCGGAGTTAAAATTACAGTTCCTTTAACAATTATAGATGCACCTACATTTAATGCTGTTATTTCCTCAAAATTATCTAATTTTTCCTGCTCGAAAACTACCTGTATACAAGGAAAACAGCTACCGTCATTTATCTGTGCAAATCCTATTTTTTTAGAATCCCTAACGGTTCTTATCCAACCGCAAACAGTTATTTCACGATTTTCAAACTGCTGTGGATTTTTAAATATTTTATTTATTTCTATATGCTGCATAAAACTCACCCTTATAGTGAAGAAATATCAAGTTTATCATAATCTTTAAGAAAGTTTTTAAGCTTATCTTTTATATCCTGTAATCCACCTTTTTTATTGCTTTCAAGGTTAATTGGCAATATCGGGTCGTGTACACTCAGCCTTAGCAAAAACCATCCCTCATCTTTTTCAGATGAAGCTCTAATTCCCTCAAAGCTGTCTTGAGCTTTAATAAATTCTTCACTTTCATCAATGAATTTTTCAAGCTTGTTTATTACTCTATTGCCATATTCTTTGAAATCTTTATCAAGAATTTTAACTCTATATTCTTCTGCTTCAAGTGGTTCAATCAAATTTTCAATAAGACTTTCTAATGTCTTTCCCTCTTTTGTAAGCTGAGCCATTTTTATTATAATTCTTGTAATTAAATATGCTCCATCATCAAGAAAATAATTATCTCTCATTGCAGCGTGGCCTGAGGTTTCGATTGCAAGAGGTGCATTGATACAGCATTCTCTGTTAAGCCTTAAAGCTTCGTTGATAACATTTTTATATCCTCTTTTAAATCTATGATGTTTTGCACCGAGACTTGTTTCAATAAACTCTTTAAGACCACTTGATGTTACAGAATCGGTAACAATCGTTCCGCCTTCATTTCCTTCGAGTGCAATGCAAGAGGCAAGAGCGATAAGAGCATTTTTATTTATCTCTTTTCCGTTTTTTCCAACACAGGCAGCTCTGTCAACATCTGTGTCAAATATTATTCCCAAATCGGCTTCATTTTTAACTGTTGCCTTTGAAACAGAATGCATCGCCTGAGCATTTTCAGGATTAGGTATATGGTTTGGAAAAAGACCGTCAGGCTCAAGAAACTGACTTCCTGTTATATCTGCACCAAGAGGTTCGAGAACCTTATGTGCATAAAATCCGCCCGCTCCATTACCTGCATCAACAACAATTTTAAATCCTCTAAGCGGTCTTGAATAGTCGTCTGCATTTACTTCTTTGCAAATAAAATCCCTTAAATTCTCGGAATAAACATTCATATACGCTGCTTCTTCAACTGTACCTTCTTTTTCTGCACTAAAGTTAACATCGTCCTGTGCATATTGCAAAATCTTTTCAATATCTGTTGCCTCAAGACCACCTTTTCTTGTAAAGAACTTAAATCCGTTTTTGTTGAACGGATGATGGCTTGCTGTTATTTGAACAGATGCATCACAACCAAAGTTAACTGTTGTCATAAACATTGCAGGGGTTGAAGAAAGCCCACAATCCTTAACGTTTATACCTGCTGATATAAGGTTTTCTATAAATACTTTTTTTAATCTCTCTGCTGATATTCTTGAGTCGTGGCCTATTGCAACCGTAAAATCCTCTTGTCTGTCAAAGTTATCAAAAAGCCACTGTATATATCCATTTGCAATTTTTGCAACAACTTCATTTGAAAGAGTTAATGGCTCTTCAGGCACACCATCAACAGCAACTCCTCTAATATCTGTTCCGCTTTTTAGATGTTTATAAAAATCATTTAACATAAATCTACCCCAAAAATTATTTTTATCTTTGTGCTTTTAACACTTCTTGTGCTGCAAGCATTACTGCCGTTTTAGCACTATGAAAGTTTAGTCCGCCCTGCATCCACACGGCGAATGGTTCCCTTATAGGAGCATCTGCTGAAAGCTCTATTGATGAGCCCAGAGTAAATGCACCGGCTGACATTATTACCTTGCTGTCATACCCCGGCATATCCCACGCCTCCGGCACAACGAATGAATCTATCGGAGCTCCACTTTGAAGCCCTCTGCAAAAAGCTGTAAGCAATTTTTCATTGCCCAACTTAATTGACTGAATAATATCGCATCTTTTATCAGTTGATTTTGGGCTTACTTCAAATCCCATAAGTTCAAATAAAGAAGATGCAAAAACAGCTGTTTTTAATGCTTCTCCTGTAACGTGAGGTGAATTGAAAAGCCCCATATACATATTGCGTGTTTCTCCAAGAGATGCACCGACTTCTCTGCCGATACCTGCTGTTGTCATTCTGTATGAACAAAGCTCTACTAAATCTTTTCTGCCTGCTATATATCCACCGGTTTTTGCAATTCCACCGCCCGGATTTTTAATTAATGAGCCTGCCATTATATCTGCTCCAACCTGTGTAGGTTCATTCTTCTGCACAAATTCACCATAGCAGTTATCTACCATTATTATTACATCTTTATGCGATTTTATCTTTTTTGATATATTTTCAATTTCTTCAACAGAGAAAGTATCTCTTAAGCTATATCCTCTTGAGCGTTGAATATAAACCAGTTTTATACTGTCGTCATCAAGAGCATCAAGCACTTTTGCCTCGTCAATTTTTCCATATTCATTTAGCTCAACCTGCTTATATTTTACTCCAAAATCAGCAAGAGAACCTTGACCATTTGAACCGCCAATTCCTATAACCGAATGAATTGTATCATACGGTGTACCTGTGATACAGAGCATTGTATCGTTTGGTCTAAGCATTCCAAAAAGTGCAACGGCAAGGGTATGTGTTCCACTCATAAAGCTATGTCTTACGAGTGCATCTTCTGCACCGATTGCCTGTGCAAAAACCTTATCAAGAGTATCTCTTCCCCTATCATCATATCCATATCCTGTTGATGCATTAAAATGAGATTCGCTTACTCTGTTGCTGACAAAGGATGCCAAAACCTTTTGTTGATTATACTCGGTTATTTTATCAATTTCTTCAAATTTTTCTTTGCACCTAAGCAAAGCCTTATCTGACAACTCTTTTATTTCGGCGTCTATATTAAAAAAAGTATCTTGCATTTCCTGCATTATATTATTACCTCCGCTGTTTTTCCAAAAATTTCAAAACCTAATTTTTTATAAAATTCTATTTTA
>CAYMZO010000154.1:0-3438 GCA_964394885.1 uncultured Eubacteriales bacterium
TGCTTTGGTCTTAGCATTAAAAGCTTCTGTTTAACGTGGTGTAAGAATAGATGTTTTACGTCAGTGGGCAATATGTATAACGATATCTTCACTGGTTGGAGCGATTGTTTATGCATTATCTCCGAAAGGCAATATTCAAAGGGCTATGCAAGTTATTATCTCTGTGTTCTTTTTGTGTGCCATCTTGTCTCCGTTTTTAAACAAAGAGGTTGTAAGCTTTAATTTCGATGAAAAAGAGGTAATGGCTTCGCAGAATAACAGCGTACAAAATAATGAACTGAGTGAAAATGTAAATAATCAAATGCTCGATATTTCAAAGAATATGACCGAGGAACAAGTGAAGTCGATTTTGTATTCGCATCAAATTTATAACGGACAAATTTACGCATATATGGATATTGAGGACAATGGCAGCATATTTATTAAAGCGATAACAATAAAATTACCAACGAAGGATATGGATAAAAAGAAAGAAATTTTAGACTCAATTTGCAATCAGTTTAATGTTGAGTCTAAGAAAATAACAATAATGGAGACGAAATAAAATGAAAGTTAAAATTAATTTTCAAGAGATAATTACCAGGATTAAAACAGATAAGAAATTAATTGTTATCATTGTAATTGGATTAGTTGGTATGCTGCTTCTGTTGTTTTCTGAAATCTTTGACAGTAGCGATGATATAGATGATAGTGCTAAGTCCACTGAAAGTAGTAATACCCAATATACATACGAACAAAATTATAAAAAGCAGGTCCAACAAGATTTGCAAAAGCTTATATCGTCAATAGACGGTGCAGGTAACACCAAGGTTATGGTTACAATAGAAAGTGGTACAAAGTCGGTTTACGCAGTAGATGAAAATATTAAAGATACAAGCAATACGTCTGATGATAATAATAAATACAGTAGGAGTTCTGAATATAGCAGGGACACAGAGCATATAATTGTTAATTCGTCAAGCAAGGATGAGGATGGTTTAATAGTTGAAATAATTCAGCCACAAATAAGAGGTGTGGCAGTTGTTTGTCAAGGAGCTGATTCGGCGGTCGTGCGTCAAAACATTACGAACACTGTTACAGCCGTTTTAAATATAAGCTCAACTCGAGTATGTATAACTAAAATGACAAAAGATTAAATAGGAGGCAGAATCATGGGTATGGTAATTAAAAGACGACAATTAGTAATGGCTACTATGGTTGTGGCATTAGGAGCTGCTGTATTTGTAAATTGGTATTTTACAAAGCCAAACTTAAAAACAGATGATGGAGTAAAGACCGGTAGCTCTGTTACTGAAGATGCACAAAACGTTAATTTGGGCGACTCCGAATTTGTTAACGGCACAACAAAAGTGGCAAAAGATGATACTAAAAATGCCTCAGACGAATACTTTGCACAGGCAAAACTTAATAGAAGTACAGCACACGATAAAGCGTTAGAAACTTTAAACTCCGTTATAAGAAACAGCAGCTCGTCTGATAAGGCAATAGAGTCTGCAAGCAATGAGTTGAATAAGCTTTCCGAACAAATTAAAAAAGAAGCAGATATTGAAAATCTTATAAAGGCTAAGGTTAGCGGAGAGTGTCTTGTAATATTAAGCAATGATAAAGCAGAGGTTATTGTGCAGAAAAATACGCTTAACGATAATGTAATTATGCAAATTAAAGAGATAGTTATTAAACAATGCGATATTACAGCGGATAATATTACAATTATTGAAGCAAAATAAGATAAAATAGTTGTTTCTTTTTGAGTTTGTGTTATAATAAAGTATAAAAATTATTAAAGGAGAACCTTCAAATGGATGAAAGAAGAAATGATGAATTTACTGGTGGACTTGTCATTTCAGAGGAAGTAATTGCTTCCATTGCGATGAGTGCGGCTGAAGATGTTGAAGGGGTGAGTAGTTTTGGTACTCGTCCGGCTGATGTTCAAACCGTATTTAAGGTCGGAGGTAAATCCTTGAAACACGTAAAGGTATCAACGGTCGACAATGAAATAAAGTTACATTTGTACATTAACATTGCAAGTAATGCCAAAATTCCGGTTGTTTCATCTGCTGTTCAGCAAGCTGTTAAAAAGGCTGTTCAGGCTATGACAGGAAGAGTGGTAACCAAAGTTAACGTAAGTATTGCCGGCATTGATTTTATTGAACCTACTGAAATTCAAGAGCACTAACATCTTTGCCCTCCGCTTTACTTTTTGTGGAGGGCTTGATTTATTTATACTGGGAGGACAAGCCTAATGAACAGAAGGCAAGAAAGAGAACAGGCATTTATTCTTATTTTTGAAAAAGCATTCAGACCGGATGTTGATTTAAACACAATCTTTGAAATGGCAGAAGAGTCAGAACTTATGGTTCCATCTGAATTTTCAAAAAAATTAACCAATCTTGTATATGAAAATATTGAGAGTATTGACACCGAAATTCAGGCTGTTTCAATTGGATGGGGAACTACAAGAATGTCTAAAGTGGCAATTTCAATACTTAGACTTGCAGTTGCTGAAATTAAATTTATGGAGGACATTCCTGTAAGCGTTTCAATCAATGAAGCAGTTGAGCTGACTAAGAAATACGCAAGCCAAGAGGATGCTTCATTTGTTAACGGTGTGCTTGGAACAATCGCAAGAAAATAAGAGGGATAATATGAGCATTTACCTTGGATTTGACACAAGCAATTACACAACTTCAATTGCACTTTACGATTCGAATATTAATTCGATACAACATATAAAAAAACTTCTTCCTGTAAAAAAAGGTGAGAGGGGAATAAGGCAGAGCGATGCAGTATTTCATCATAATGTTGCACTGCCACAACTTGCGTCAACTCTCTTTTCAAAAGTTACCGATGATGAAAAAATAAAAGCAGTTGGTGTATCAGTTTCGCCAAGGTCTGTTGAGGGCTCATATATGCCGTGCTTTTTAGCAGGAGTTAGTGCTGCTAAAACGGTGTCTGCTGTAAACAATATTCCCTGCTTTGAGTTTTCTCATCAACAAGGTCATATAGTTTCGGCACTGTATTCATCACAAAAATTAGATTTGCTTTCATCTGATTTTATTGCGTTTCATTTGTCCGGAGGTACAACTGAGGTCTTATATGTTACACCCGACAAAGAAAATATTATTAATACAAAAATCATTGCCCAGTCGTCTGACCTAAAGGCAGGACAGGCAATAGACAGAGTTGGTGTAATGCTTGGGTTTGATTTTCCAGCAGGTATGGAAATGGACCGACTTGCAAACCTAAGTGAAGAAAAGTATAAAATAAAGCCGTCTGTAAATGGACTTGATTGTAGCCTTTCCGGAGTCGAAAACAAGTGCAAAAAAATGTTTGATGATGGACTTGAAAGTAAAGATATAGCAAGGTTTTGTATTGAATATATTTATTCAACACTTGATATTATGACTGGAAATTTAGTAAAAGAATATGGTGATTTAC
>CAYMZO010000155.1:0-3436 GCA_964394885.1 uncultured Eubacteriales bacterium
CTTCAAATAATTTCAGACTCTTCATAGGCTTTAATGACAAAGATGAAAAAAGACAAATTTTAGACACTACTAAATGTATTGAAATAATTGAAACTATTGCATTCAAATATTTTTCTCGATTTACGATAAATCAGACAACGGGTTACTACAAAAACAGTGATGACATAACATTTAAAGAAAACGGAGCTATTATTGAAATTATTAATTCAAATTTAAACGAGGTTTTGCAAGCAAGCGACGAGTTAAAATTCGGCTTAAATCAGCACTCAATTCTCATATCAAAAACCTCTGTCGATTACACGCTATATTAAAGATTAAGAAGAGCTAAAAAAGCATAAATTCACTATACTATATAATATAGTAAAAATCAGCACAAAAATAACAGCCTTCAGATGATACTTCAGGCTGTTATAATTTTATTGTAATTATTGATTTATTTGCTGAAAATAGTGTTACTGTTTATTGCCGCAGCCTTAGCCGACATCGAGCCGGTAGAAGCAGCAAAACTATATGTAGGTGCAACCGGACTCATTAATACCTTTCCTGTTCCTCTATATACATTTACAAGTCCCTCACCGCTTACCGCTGAACCAATAAAGGTTTTTGTTGAACGCTCCACCGTAAACTGCAATGAACCGGTCCAACAAACCGCAAGATTACCATCTATTTTTAAAATATCGTCTTCAAGCTCCACCTCTATCAATTCCTCTTGCGGAACATTACTCTCTAAAGCAACTACACCGTTTCCCTTAAGGCAAAGATTAAAAAGTCCTTCTCCACCTATAACTGCCGATGACACATTAGACCTTGCAACAACTTTTTGCTCCACACTTCCGTCGCAGGCAATAAACATTCCGTCCTCAATTACAAGTCCACCTGCACCCCAATCAGCCAATTCTTGCAACATAATGAATTTATATGTAGGTTCAAGCACGAGAACTCCTTTGCCGGTATATTCGGGCTTTACTGCAGACTCCTTTGTTACTGCACCCTTTACGAGCTTTCCGAATAAATCTCCTACTCCTTTCACCCCGGTTGTTGCACTTATATTGCCTGCCATCCATTGCATTGCACCCGACTGAATTACAACAGAATCTTTTCCGTCTAACACTGCAATAAGCTGACGACGTCTGACTCCCATTTTACCCATAAAGTATTCTGTTTCGGCATTGTAAGGTGAAACACTTATATCATTTTGATATTCAACAACTTGAAAATTTCCAAGTGTCTTTATTATTTTTTTACTTTCATTTTCCATATTTTTTATTCTAATAGCCAAATATAACGCCCCCATCATTCATATTTTAATTTTATTATATAGATAATAAAATTCTATGTCAATAAAGTATCCGATATAAAAAAAGCCACAAAGAGACAAAAAAGAACCCAACCGAAGTTGAGTTCTTTTTGAAACGGTATAAAACCGAAACTATCTCTTTGAGAACTGTGGTGCACGACGAGCGCCTTTGAGACCGTATTTCTTTCTTTCCTTCATTCTTGGGTCTCTTGTAAGGAAGCCTGCCTTCTTAAGTGCTGGACGAAGCTCTGCATCGAACTGAAGCAATGCACGAGAAAGTCCGTGGCGAATAGCACCGGCTTGACCTGTAACTCCGCCACCGTTTACACGGCAAACGATATCAAACTTTTCTGTTGTTCCTGTCAATTCAAGAGGTTGACGAACAATAAGCTTGAGTGTTTCAAGTCCAAAATAATCATCTATGTTTCTGTCGTTAATTGTGATATTACCTGTTCCCGGGTAAACACGAACTCTTGCTACTGATTTCTTTCTGCGGCCTGTACCGTAAAAATATGGATTACTTGTATACATTATTGTTGCCCCCTCCCTTAAAATTCTCTGATTTCAGGTTTCTGTGATGCATGCTCATGCTCAGAACCCTTGTATACACGAAGTCTTGTAAGTGCTTTTCTTCCAAGTACTGTATCAGGAAGCATTCCCTTTACAGCCTTTGTTACAACAAACTCAGGCTTTGTTTTCATAAGTGTGCTGTATTTTACTTCTTTCATATTACCGATGTAACCTGTGTGATGATAATACATCTTCTGGTCAAGCTTGTTACCGGTCAATACAACCTTCTCTGCGTTGATGATGATTACATTATCACCACAATCAGCATGAGGAGCAAATGTTGGCTTATGCTTGCCTCTGAGAAGAGTTGCAGCCTCAGTAGCTACGCTACCAAGTGTTCTTCCGTCTGCGTCAAGCACATACCAGCTACGAGTAATATCGCCAGCCTTAGGCATATAAGTTGACATAACTGTACCTCCAAATAAATTATATAAAAATATCAATTATTAAGCTTTAGAAGAAAATCCTCTACTGCTTAGTTGAATGCAGAAATAATATTAACACAACGTAATATGTGTGTCAAGAGATATTTTTTGGTTTTTTTAATTTACATTTTACAATCTCTCGTTTTCTCTCGTTTTCTTCGTCTTAGATAGCAAAAGCTCATTCGTGAAAAATAAAAAATATTTACTTTTTTTTATTTTTGTTGTAGAATAAGTTAAAATTTTTACAGAGGTTTTTATTATGCAACAACTTATGAGTTATATGCGATGTGCAATAGACAAATATAATATGATTGAGGACGGAGATAAAATTGCTGTTGGAGTATCCGGTGGCAAAGACAGTATGGCTCTACTTGTTGGTCTTTCCGAACTAAGAAGATTTTATCCAAAAAAATATGAGCTTATTACCATTACTCTCGACCCTTGTTTCGGCGGAAGTGAAGGAGATTTTTCTGAAATTTCCGAAATGTGCAGAAGACTTGATATACCATATATAATAAAAAGAACAGAACTTGCAAAAATTATTTTTGAAAATCGCCAAGAAAAAAATCCTTGTAGTCTTTGTGCAAGAATGAGACGTGGCTCACTTCACGATATTGCAAAAGAAAACGGTTGCAACAAAATTGCTCTCGGACATCATTTAGATGATGCCGCAGAAACATTTATGATGAATTTGCTTAATTTAGGTCAAATCGGTTGCTTTTCTCCTGTTTCTTATCTTTCACGAAAAGATTTGTATATGATAAGACCGCTAATTTTTGCAACAGAAAAAGACGTTATAAGAGCTGTTAATCATTATAATTTACCGGTTGTAAAAAGCAAATGCCCTGTTGACAAAACTACTGAAAGAGAAAACATTAAAAATCTTCTTAAAAATCTTGAAAAGGATTATCCTGCTCTACGAAAAAAAATTGTTGGTGCAATGCAGCGTGGAGAAATAGACAACTGGTAATGTAAAATAATATAAATACAATAGTATATAAAAATTAGGTGGTCTGTGCTTAGATTTAGACTATCTGATTTTTTTGTTTTATTTGACCTATTAAGAGCCTATTCACTAAGATTTTCAATGTTATTCTTTAGCTCTATTGTGTATTTTATATATTTTTTATATTACCAGTTGTCT
>CAYMZO010000156.1:0-2913 GCA_964394885.1 uncultured Eubacteriales bacterium
AAAGCTAAACATATCTCAAACCTCTTGCAATATGCACTTTACCGAACACTTACAACAGATACGCAGTCGAATGACTGCATAAACCCAAAGAATATGAAACAAATTGAAATAGAAAGCACAGTGCAGATTTACAACGAAGCAACAGCAGTTGCTTATGCACAGATAATCAACACTATTGTTTGGTGTCAGACAAGCGATGAGCTACACGAGCGAATGAACACCATAAAGCAAATACTAACCGTTCATCTACATTTTGAGTGGGGTTTTGGCAAACATCATTTTTGGCTCAAACAGCGGAAAGAACTCCGTAGCGAGGACCTTTTAAAAGACCGCATATTAATCGTAAAATTTTAATTTGTATCGAGATGAAAAATAATTTTAGAGAGAGCAGCAAGTTTGAAAGCCTATCAAGGGAGAAGAAATGCTATTACTATAAGTATATCGTAAAAAGGCATCTGAATGATATAAAAGATGGTATAATACACTCAAAGAACCGTATGGAGGAGAATTATTACCGAAATCGTTATGTCGTGCAATTAAGCATTTATGCAAAAGCAATGAATGTGCAAAAAAAGTATTTAGAGAGATGTATCTGCCCATCGCCACAAACATTAATCCATAAAAATCAAGAATAATGAAATCACTAAATAAAAACGGAGTATCCACTTGCACGGAAATAGGACAAGAGAAGTATGTATATTTCAACCTTACGCCAAGACCGAGAAAGCGTGGGCGGTATTGTCAATATGATTATCGACACACCGACGGAGAACTATTCAGCACAGTTGCCCCCACTTTGGAGCAGAGCCGAGAGCGTAGAGACAAATGGTTAAACACTAAAAACAATGCACAATGATAGCACAGACGATATTACAACAAATAGGCGGAAGACGTTTTCCCATAATGACGGGGAGCAAGAACTTCACAGATATAGGTAAGGGGTTACGAATGAACCTTGCACGCAACAAGACCCAAGCCAACCGACTTGAAATCATTCTTGATGAAAGTACAGATACTTATACGATGAAATTTTACCGCCAAGTGACAACAAAAAGTTTTGAGATAAAGATAACAGAAATAGCCAATTATGAGATGATTTATTTTGATATGCTGGAAGAGATTTTTACCTCAGTTACTGGACTATACACAAGATTTTAAAGTCGGGCGGAGCAATCCGCCCGCTACTTTTTGTCGGTGAGCCTAAGCGGTACAAAAAGTAGCAAAAAGACCGCTTATAACCTTTTTAATCAATGCACAAACGTTACTTTTGACAGTGAGTTGTGACGGCTCAAAAGTAACAAAAATCCTATTTATCAAATTACCAGTAATAAGTACCTTAATCCCAATTATCCGTTCTTAGCTTTGCTATGGAGCGGATTTTTAACACTGAACCTCAATCGAAGCACAAATGCTTAAATGTAAAAAAAGTTTATCCCGAAGCACTAAACCCGCTCTTTTGCAATTTTGGCTTTTTGTGGTAGCTTGTGCGAATTGCAAATGTGCCACAAAAGCGTTGAGTTAAATTTTAGATTGCTTACGAAGTCCTATTACTGCATTTTTAATATCTTGTTTAGCGTTTTGATTACTCCATTCTTTCCAAAATCTTATCGTTGCACTGTCGGGCTTAATTGTTGGTTCTGAAATAAGCACTCTTGTTGGAAGTAATGAGGCATCTCCAACTATCAATGCTTCGCCAATGTCTAAAATTGGAAGAACTTCTGTCAATCCTGTAAGATTGTCTGGTAAAAGTCTTTTGATAACAGCTTGGTCTTCTGCATTGGCAAGTCGTAAAGAAATAAAATTGTTGCACTGACTTAAAACAGTTCGGTTTACTTCGGCTGGTCGTTGACTGATTACAGTTAGACTTACTCCATATTTTCTACCTTCTTTTGCAATTCTTTCAAAGCTTTTTAATCCAAGTTCGGAAGCACTGTCCTGATTGCTTCTTTCAGGAATATACAAATGAGCTTCATCACACATCAAACAAATTGGGTGTTGATTTTCTTTTGCAGCCCACTGTTGGACAGTAAAAACAATTCTTGCAACCAACCCAATTACTAATGGTAAAACATCTGATGGTACTTCTGAAAAATCTATAATTTTCACACCCGATTTTTTGCCGTTAAGTTCAGAACCGAGCATCAATGCACTACAAAAATCGTTCAACCAATCTAATTGCAATTCATCTTCAGATATTTGAAATAAAAAGCCTAAGCGTTTATCTACTTTCTTTGCTTCAAGACGCTGAATAAAACGAGATAGTTTACCGTTAAAATCTCCATTCTTACCTGCTGCCGTTGAACCTGCAACACGCTCTGTATCTAATCGTTTAAGTTCATCTAAAACATCATCCAACTTATAAGGTATTGGACTGTCAATCGTTAAGTTATTGATAAATAAGGTGTCTCCAATTGAAGTAAGGTAATTTTTCTTTTCTGTATATACGGTTCTTGAAAAAACCATTGCTTGATTCGGTGCATTATTGTCACTTCTATCAAGAAGCATTGCCAACATTTCTTCGTAAGTCAATAACCAATACGGTAACATTAAAACACCATTTGAGAGATTTCCTTTTTTGCCCAAATCGGAAGGATTTGCAATTCTGAAATGCTGTATTCCGTCTGCTTTAAAATATGCTCCGCTATATTCTCCATGAATATCAAACAGAATAGAATTTGCCATTGGTAATTTTGCAATCTGTTCAATGATTTTGGCTACACACCAAGATTTACCTGAACCTGTACTACCAACAATTACAGCATGTCTTTGAAAGAGTTTATCTCCGTCTAAAAAAGCCTCTGCATTTTCATCAATAGAATATTTTCCAACAGAAAGCGGAATTTCATAATTCTCTTTTGTGGATATCGTTTGCATAAACTTAGTAATATTTTCTCCGTCTATCGGAAAACATTT
>CAYMZO010000156.1:2923-3423 GCA_964394885.1 uncultured Eubacteriales bacterium
GCAGATGGTTGGATAAACACAGGATAAACGCCGACATTTTGCTTCAATTTCAGGAACAGTATCAAGTGTTCTTTTAAATACATTCTCTTTTTTTCCGTGCTTATTCAACAGTGTTCCTATTAGGTTTACTTTCAAAATATTTTCTGTAAAAAGGAAATTAGTAAAACCCAAATCACCGCCTGTTGGTTGTTCTTCGTCAGAGACTTTGCGTGTTATTCGGTTGATAATTCCAATTAAATGCTGACCTGCTTTTGAGCTTTGAATAGCAACTAAGTGATTTACTTGTAGCTTTCTTAGTTTTTCAAGCTCATCAACTTTTATTATTAGCGTTGCCGTATCAACACTAAAAACTGTCCCAATAGAAGATGTATCTTCAAAAGTGAATATTGCCATATCTCGTTATTTTATTAATTTTAAATATTCGACCAAGTTCCAATAGCTCACATTCTTAATTATATGCACTCCTTTACTTGACGAATATATTTTGGTATCTGTATTGT
>CAYMZO010000157.1:0-3377 GCA_964394885.1 uncultured Eubacteriales bacterium
CATTGCATTAATATGAATTAGGGAGTGATTGGTTAATGAGTAAAATTTCAAATATAATCTTCGACAACGAGTATCACTATATTACCTCTCCATTTGGATTACGAACAATAAATGGAAAATTAAATAATCATCAAGGCACCGATTATGGAACAAAAGGTAAAAAGCTCCCACAATACGCAATAGAAGACGGTTATGTTTTTCAATCTGCAAAGTCGACACGTGATGGTGCTTTTTATGTCTGGGTAATATATCCACGCATAAAGAAAGCATTTTTACACTACCATCTCGACAAATACTCCGCAACATCAAAAAAGAGTGTTACAAAGGGTACTCTACTCGGCTATACAGGAAAAACCGGATATGCAACAGGTATACACCTCCATCTTGGAATAAGAGATTTATCAAAGCTATCTTCTTCTCAAGTAAAAAATATGACTTGGGCATCATTACGAGCCTGCCCGTATATTGACCCTGAAGCTTACGCTAAAAGATACAGTTTAAACCCATACGACGACCCTGACAGAGTTTTAAAGCTACGTGCAAAAGGTGAAGATGTCAAGTGGCTTCAATGGGAATTAAACAGATTAGGATATTATTTGGGCGATGACGGAATAGACGGTCGTCTTGGCCCGATAACAACCAATTCCGTAAAAAAATTTCAGAGAGAGCATAAAGACGTGTATGGCAGACAGCTTGTAGATGATGGTTTTGTCGGTCCGTTAACCGTCGGCGCTCTTAAAATAGCTTAGGAGGATATTTTATGCCTGATAAGAACACAATTGTAAGAGTTCTAATATTAATTGTTACTCTTGTAAATGCAGTGCTTGCCTTTTTAGGCAAAACGGAGCTAAGCATTGACGAAAACACCTTTTACACCTTAGCAACAATCATATCAACAGTAGGAGCGTCTTTGTGGACAATGTGGAAAAACAACAGCTTTACAGAAGCGGCAAAAAAGGCCGATGAGTATCTTAAAAAGCTCAAGGGCTCAGATGCAGAAAGCGAAAAAGCCAACGAGGGAGAGTAAAATAACGCAAAAACAGGTAGAGGCAAAACCTCTACCTGCTTTTATCTGTAACAATTACCAACGATTATGTACGTGCTCACAAAAAGCGTCCATATTATGTATCTCAAGAACTGTTCCGTCATCAAGAGTTGCTGTTCCGTCCCATTTTCCGTGAACCTGATGACAAACAGAGCCGGCAACACCAAACATCGCCTGAATTTTATTATCATAAAACGGAGTCATCGTCATTTCAAATCTTCCGTTTTCTTCGGTAAATTTCCACGGCATCATAAGGTTGCCGGGTTCATAGTCAAGCTTTACTCTGCCGATTTTATGTGCCTTTCCGTCATAAAATATACAGGTTTCCGTTGCATTACTATCGTCGCCAAACCCCCAAGTTAATTCAAAACCGAAAAGTTTCCCGTCAGGAAGTCTGGTTGTACCGTTTCCCCAAACCCAGTTTATATCATAATCCCAAACTCCACGGCCCCAGTCAAGAACCGCAAACGTATTTTCAGGGCTGAAATCTATACGACTTCTTCCAATAGTAATGTATCCCGAAACAGGCATAGAGTTTTGCTTTTGTGTTAAGAAAAAGTGGTTTCTATTTCTATTTCCATTTGCAAAAGGAGTTACTATTGTAATTGATTCAAGATTGGGCATTATTTCAAGCTTTAAATCAGCAGTAAATTTTTTTCCTGCCGGAACAAGAGCAACACCGTCAAAAGTAAGATGACGGCATGTTTCGCTGACATCAAATTTCATATCAAAATATTTTCCACGCCTGTTTTCAAGAAAATACGGTTGGTCTCCATTCCTTGGCAGTTGTAGTTTGTCAACCGTCCATACATCAAGATTTGTTGAAACTATTCTCTTTCCCGTTTTCATATCAATCACTGTTATAAATCCCGCTGCACCTATTGAAATATTGGCAATTACCATTTGGATAAGATACTGTCCATTAGAGATTTGATAATAGTCCCACTCTTTTACCCTGAGTTTTGAAGCTGTTATTGCATCTCTGTTATATTCATATAAATTACGAACGCAATACCCCGGTTTTGCCACAAATCCCGATTCATCAAGAAGCTTGGTTTTTTCCGTTATTTGCACCTGTTTTTGCATTTTAATCCTCCTTAATAATTTAATTTTTAATTAATACATTCACTTATGAGTATATTCTGAATTACAATTATGTCAACAGTAATACTGTATAAAAAACACGTCCACTTTTTACGCAATATCACAAGCCTAATCTGTCATATAAATTAAATTAATCAACTACAAAAATAGTGTTCACTAAGCTGTATTTCAATCATAAAATATAAAAAGGAAGGTGTTTTTATATGGAAATGACCACAATTGAAAAATTACAGTTATATATAAAATCATCCCTTGAAGCTTCTGTATTATATAGGGAACTTGCAAAGTATGCTCCAAATGAAGGATATAGAAATATATTAATGGAATTTGCAATAAATGATAAAAATCTCGCAAACGAGTTTCAAAAGATTTATACCTCTCTTACAGGAAAGTCTTATATTCCGACAATTGAAACTCCAAATATCAGCGGGAACTATCGAGATATACTTAAGGAACGTTCGCTTGCAGAAAGCAAAGCTGCCAAAAATTACGGTGATGAATTTTTACAAGCACGTAGGAACACCGACTTAAAGCACGTATTTTATCGTGCCGAAAACGACTCAGCGGTTCAGGCTATACAGCTATTATATATGCTTATGCCATAAAAGATGTCAGGGAACTCCCTGGCACTTTTGTTTTAATTAAACATATGAATTTAATCAGGTAATTATAAGCCTATATTTTACATATTCTCAGGAGGATTTTATATGCCCATTCTTCAAATAGAGTATCCGAGATACGTTGAGCACTTTACAATTGGAGAATCGTTCAAATCTATTGCCTTTGATGGAAATCATTTTTATATTTCCCATCCTAAAAGCAGTACGATTTATATGCTTGATAACAGGTTGAGAACCTTGGACTTGCTAAAGACTCAATTACAATTCAGCAACATTTGTTATGATGGGCATAACAAATGCTTTTGGGCATCAGACCCCACCTATAAAAGTATATTATTTATGTTAGATAAAAGTATGAATATTATTTCCGATGCGAACATAAAGCAACTAAATAAATTTTCAGAACCCGTATCCGGAATTTCATATAATTACGGCGATAATTCTTTAATGGTGTCATTTAAAAGTCGCATAAGCACCTTTTTTCCTTTTAAAGACTTAAGGCAATCAAAATGTTATTTTCTCAATGAATTAAGCCACGCATTCATCACTGATATTTTTTGCATATCTCCAATACTGCTCGTAATATCTATAAGAAGTTTGTAAAAATC
>CAYMZO010000158.1:0-3367 GCA_964394885.1 uncultured Eubacteriales bacterium
AAATAATACGGTCTGTATTAGCATAAATTCAGCAAAAGGAGCGAGTATTTATGAAAATTGAGCTGTATGCTCCACCTATTTGCGATTTGTCAAGAGTTGACGATAAAGGTTATATTGATGTGCCGGAAGGAACAACTTATGGTGAATTGCTGAAGCTTATAAAACTCCCGTTTGTTTGGAGAAAGATTTTCCCTTGCCTGCTGAATTATGAAAAATCCCCTCTTAATACCGTTTTAAAAGAGGGAGACATTATTAGCATTTTCACACCTATTGCGGGTGGTTGATGATATTTGTGGATTTTTATTTTAGGGAGATGAGACAATGAAAGGTTATACCGGCAAAGTCCTTTCGATTGATCTTACAACTAAAGAGAGTAAAGTAATTTCAATCAAAGATGAAGTGTACGAAATGATACTGTCTGGTGTGGGTCTTGGCGTGTGGTGGTGCTATCGCAATATACCTGCAGGAGCAGATCCTTTTGGTCCGAAAAATATTATAGGGCTTACGAGTGGAATGTTAACGGATACCGGAAGTTGTATAACCGGACGCTGGGTTGCTGTAACAAAATCGCCGTCTACGGGTGGCATAGGCGAAGCAAATTGTGGCGGAACATTTGCACCTGGAATAAAGGCGTGTGGTTATGATTCGATTTTTATTGTTGGAAGGTCAGAAAAACCGGTTTATGTATACATAGACAATAAAGGTCCACAGATAAGAGATGCCTCACATCTCTGGGGACTTGATGCAACAGAGTCGGAAAATGAACTTATAAAAGAGTGCTGGGTTGGAAAAAAGAAACCCGTCGCCTGCACAATCGGAGCAGCAGGAGAGAATTTAAGCTGGTTGGCAGGAATATGCAATGACGGTGGCCGTATTGCGGCTCGTCAGGGTGTTGGCGGAGTAATGGGTTCTAAAAATCTAAAGGGCGTTGTGCTTGCCGGTACAAAGCCTGTAACCTGTGAAGACCCTAAGGGAATGAAAGAGCTTTCAAAAAGATGTGCAAAGCGAATAAAAGCGGTCTCAATGCCTCCTATGCTTCCACCCGGACTTCTTCACATTGCAAAATTCCTACCCGATGCAGAAATGGCGGTCGATGGAATTGCAAGTGCTGTTATGATGGGTACTTGGGGAACAGCCGGTGCAAGCACAATGACAGCACAGACAGGAGAGGCACCAATAAAGAATTGGGCGGGTTCTATAAAGGATTTTGGAATTCGTAGTATAAACAGAGTTGACGCTTCTGAACTGCTTGCACATCAAAAGCAGAGATATTTTTGTCATTCTTGCGTTTATGGATGCGGTGGAGAATGCGATATTTCGGACACAAGATATGCAAAAGACGGCAACTATTCAAAATCTCATAAACCGGAATATGAAACACAATGGGTGTATACAGGCATATTGTGTTGCGATGATGTTGATATGATGCTCTGGATAAATGAATATTTAAACCGTGCAGGAATGGATTCAATATCTGCAGGTCATTGTGTTGCAATGGCAATAGAATGCTATGAAAACGGAATTTTGTCAAAAGATGATTTTGGCGGCTTGGAAATGACCTGGGGCAACTCTAAATCTATAATGGAATTTACAAAGATGATGGTCGAAAGGCGAGGAATAGGAGACGTATTTGCAGACGGAGTAAAGCGTGCATCTGAAGTACTTGGACCTCAGACAAATAAATACGCAGTTCACGGTGGCGGAATGGAGCCTGCAATGCACGACTCTCGTTTTGATGAACAGCTTGCAATTTTATATGCAACCGACCCAACTCCGTCAAAGCATACAACAGGAGGATATTTGTATTATGGCTGTATGCACTTGTGGAAGAAGGTTTCCTGGGCACCAAGCCAAAACATTATAGGTAGCTCTAAGAACCACAACATAGCATCTGAAACAGAATCGCTCAAGGCTGCGGCTGCTGCATATTATAGGCGGCTTGTAGATGGTATTGGAGGTTGCTATTTTGCAATGATACTTGGAGTTGATACATATCCTGTGTTCGATTGGCTAAATATTGCAACGGGATGGAATAAAACACCGGATGAATATATGGTTGTAGGAAAGAGAATATGGACTATGCGTCAGCTGTTTAATATAAAGCAGGGACGTGATCCTTGGAGCTCAAGACCACACGGTAGAATGGTTGGAGAACCACCGCTTAAGGTTGGAAAGCTTAAAGGAAAAACAGTTAATATTGATGAGATGATGAAACAGACGTGGGAAGTTTATGGTTGGGACAGAGAAACAGGAATTCCAACCCGCAAAACAATAGAAGACCTTGATTTGATAAGGCTTCTTGAGGATCCTGACGATATGTTCCAAAGTGTAATCGGAAGCTACAATAATATGCCTGTTTCCGAAACATTAAAAGCTTAAGGGGGAGTATGTATGGCAAAGATAAGACCTACATTTGATTATGACGTATGCTCCTGCTGTGGAGCTTGTGCTGCAAAATGTCCTGTCAGTGTAATATCAATGGACGTTAAAAGGCAAAGAAATATGTGCCTTTCAATTTATCCAAGGCTTAAAGATGAAAAGGGTTGCATTGGATGCTCTCAATGTGCAAAGGCTTGTCCGCTTGAAGCTGTTTCAATGTTTGAGTATGATGATTATGGTGCTACAAAACCTGTTGAGATAAGCTATGAACCATATCAGATTTTAGCCGAAAACTGCAAGGGCTGTACTGCTTGTGCAAAGGCTTGTCCTGTTGGAGCTATTGAAGGAAAACTAAAAGAGGTACATAAGATAGATGCGGAATCTTGCATTCAGTGCGGAATTTGCTTTGAAAAATGCAAGCTAAATGCAATCGTAAGAGGAACACGATAAAAATAAGTGTCCCAATAAAAATTACATATAAAAATAAGCCCTCAAAAATAGCTGTAACAAGCTGTCTTTGAGGGCTGTTTTTCTTATTGCAAAAAAAATGCAAAGCGTGCTATACTAATAATGTAAAGTGAACTTTGCATTAAACTTATAGGAGGTGAGTGCTTGAAAAATAAAATCAAAGAATATCGAAAACAAGCAAGACTATCTCAGGAGGAACTTGCCTTAGCGGTTGGCACAACCCGACAGACGATTACTTCACTTGAGGTCGGCAAGTACACTGCCTCTTTGGTTCTTGCGTATAAAATTGCAAATTATTTTGGCGTATCAATTGAAGAAATGTTTGATTTTTCAGAAATAGAGGTGTTGTAATATGGAAAAATATAAAGCTAAAGTTAAAAAGAGAATGATATTTGAAATGGCGGGAGTTGTTGCGTTTATTCCATTGTCAGTTTATGCACTGATTAGATATTGGAATACGGATAATATCATACAGACGTCGCCAGGATTTGATTTTTTAGACGGCTTTCTTAATGGAGTT
>CAYMZO010000159.1:0-3366 GCA_964394885.1 uncultured Eubacteriales bacterium
TCATTCGGTTGTGCCATCTTCTGTTACAGATTATTATGTCAAAATAGGTGAAAAGTGAAAAGTGAAAGGTTAAAAGAAAAAGTAAAAATAAAGATTAAAAATGCGGACAGTTATAAAAGCTGCCCGCTCTTTCGTTTTTATCAGATATGTTCCTCTCTAAAATCAAGGAGCAACTCATCGTGTGTTCCTGAAAGCTTTGTGCATTTTACACCCGCGGCATCAAACATCCTTTTTGAAGCCTTTGTTCCTGGGGTATTTGCATACTTGTCTGAAATATATACGACCTCTGAAATTCCACATTGAATTATTGCCTTTGCACATTCATTGCAAGGAAAAAGTGCAACGTAAATTTTACAGCCCTCAAGACTTCCACCCGCAGTGTTTAAAATTGCGTTCAGTTCGGCGTGGCAAACATAAGGATATTTTGTGTCAATTTCATCCCCTGTTCTGTCCCAAGGAAATTCATCATCACTGCATCCAATCGGAAATCCATTGTATCCCACAGACATAATTTTATTTTTGCTGTTTACAATACAAGCTCCGACTTGCGTATTTGGGTCTTTGCTTCGGTTTGACGAAAGCAATGCAATCCCCATAAAATATTCGTCCCAGCTTATATATCCTTTTCTTTTTGGCATATCTACACCTCTTTTAATTTAAAAGTGTTTTCATATACGATGCAAAGTGTGCAAAAACAATTCCGGGTTCCTGCAAATCAGGCTTCCAACGTTTTACCCATTCAAGTGAAACAAATCCGTCATAATCAATTGACTTTAGAGCATCTATTGTATCCGAAACGGGAATTTCACCGTAGCCCATCATCTTATAGTTGATATTTCCGTCTTTTACGATGGAATCCTTAACGTGAACGTGCTTTATAAGAGAGCCAAGTGCCTTAACGGTTTGCTCCGGTGTTTCCTTTGCAAACTGTACGGTATGGTGAACATCCCAAAGCACTCCACAATTATCGTTGTCTGCTTTTTCTATGAGCTTCAACATTTCTGCCGACTGTGCAAGCTTTCCGTTGGTTTCGATAAGCGGTGTTACTCCGTAGATTTTTGCATATTCACAAAGAAGACCAAACAGCTTTGCAGCAAGCTCAAAATTGCCTTCTGTCTCCTGCGGTTCTCCTGTACCCATTATTCTTACATATTTTACGCCAAGCTTTGATGCAAGATTTATATAGTCGCAAGCCTCAACAAATGATGCCTGTGCTTTTTTACCGTCTGCAATAACTGCTCCGCTGTCAATAACGGGAATTTTTATATTAATTTTATTAATTGTATCTTTTGTGGTTTCAAGGTTTTCATCACTGAACGCATAAAAATCAGGAACATATATTTTATCTGAAATGCCTCTGAGCTCTACTCCGTCAAGCCCCAAATCCTTTGCCGTCGAAAATGCTTCCTTTAGGCTCCAGCTCGGGCAACCGAGTGTTGAAAATGATAGCTTCATAACGAACCTTCCTCTCGTATAGAAAATATAAAACGGCTTAAATCAAGCGGTTTCTATTGCACTGTCTGCCTGAAGTTCAAAATGCTCAACAGCCATATCACGAAGAACAAACTTTTGAATTTTTCCGCTTGCAGTCATTGGGAATTCATCCATAAACCAAATCTGCCTTGGTATTTTAAAGAAAGCAACCTTTTGCTTATAGTATTCCCTTATATCCTCTTCGGTTATGTTTGCTCCATCCCTTATTATAACACAGGCACAAACCTCTTCACCATACTTCTTGCTCGGTATGCCTATAACCTGAACATCCTTTACGTCGGGATGATTATAAAGGCATTCCTCAAGCTCTTTCGGATAAATATTTTCTCCACCACGGATAATCATATCCTTAAGACGTCCTGTAACTTTATAATATCCGTCGTCATCACACATTGCAAGGTCTCCGAAATGAAGCCAACCGTCTTTATCTATCGCAAGAGCTGTTGCCTCGGGCATTTTATAATAGCCCTTCATTATATTATAACCCTTTGCACAGAACTCTCCGATTTCTCCGGCAGGAAGAGTTTCTCCTGTTTCAACATCAACAATTTTACATTCAACGCCCGGAAACGCTTTTCCGACTGTTGTGCAACGATGCTCTTCTGTGTCGTTTGTTGTTGTCATTGTACAGCCCGGAGATGCCTCTGTCTGACCAAAGACGATAACAATATCTGTCATATTCATCTTTTCAATAACATCACGCATTGCCTTTATCGGACAAGGTGAGCCAGCCATAATACCTGTACGCATTTTTGAAAAATCATAGTTTTCAAACTCAGGGTGGTCCATCATTGCTATAAACATTGTCGGAACTCCGTGAACAGCCGTACAACCCTCATTTTGAAGTGCATCCATAACCTTTTTTGGATTAAACATATCTATCGGCACAAAAGATGTTCCGTGTGTTATACAGGACATAAGAGCAAGAACAAGTCCGAAGCAATGGAAAAACGGAACTGTTATACAAAGCTTGTCATCGTGAGTAAACTTCATTCCGTCTCCGATTGTAACTCCGTTATTTAAAATATTGTAGTGAGTCAACATAACGCCTTTTGGAAATCCTGTTGTTCCGGAAGTATACTGAATATTTACAACATCGTGGCAATCACAAGTGTCGCTAAGCTTTTTAAAATCCTCATACGGTGTTTTTTCTGCAAGTATGTAAAGATCTTTCCAGTCTACCATTCCGGCAGGGCATTCACCATCGCCCGCATATATTACTGACTTAAGCCTCGGAAGAGTTGGGTGGTTTAGCTTTCCCGGCTCGCTTTCTTTTAGAGTTGGACAAAGCTCGTTGATTATATCAACATAACTTGTTCCCTTGAATCCGTCGATTAGGACGATTGCATCCGAATCTGATTGACGAAGCTGGTATTCAAGCTCGAAAATCTTGTAACTGGTATTAACGGTGATAAGTATTCCGCCCATTTTTGCACTTGCGAATAGTGTTAAAATCCATTGTGGCACATTTGTTGCCCAGATTGAAACATGCGAACCTTTTGTTAGTCCTAGTGACATAAATCCCCTTGCAATAGTTTCACATTCCTGGTCGAATTCTTTCCAAGTACGTTTGTAATCCCTGTCAGTGTAATTTACCATAACGTCGTCAGGGTATTTACGTGCCATTTCCGCAATTTGCTCGCCGAGCGTGCGTGTCAAGAAATTTTCCACTGTTTTTCCTCCTTACTTATTATACTATCTATTAATAATATCAAAAAGCTCTTGCTTATTGATATTATTGTATTTTATCAAATACATAACCATTTTTCAACGATTTAAAGGCATAAAATTGATATTCTTTGCTGTTTTTTTATCATATTGCTTAAAATACATCTATATCAACGTTTTGAGTATTAATTTTATTTTTATATT
>CAYMZO010000160.1:0-3295 GCA_964394885.1 uncultured Eubacteriales bacterium
ACCTTCTTCTGACCTTAACAATTTCATAATTTCAACTAAATCAGAGAATTTATAATTATCCTTAAAATTATAACTATACACCAAAATAAAGCTCCTAAACCGTACTATATTAATGTTATATTAACCTATTAAGTTATATTTTTCAAGTACTTTAGCAATTTTTTCTCCTTTTGGGAGCATTAAAATATCATTTTTTGAAATTGCGTTAATCAAAAATAACGACAGAAAATATACAACAACAGCAATAATTGCCGAAATTACTAAAGCAAGTGTCGAACCGTTAAATCTGGTTGATGGGTCGCCAAAATCAAATGCCATATTTAAAAGTCCATAAGAAGACCACGCTGCTAATCCACACAGAGCTGAACAAAACAACGGTTTCAAGAAAACAGACCGAAAATGAAGCTTTATTTTAGTTTCTCTTATTAGGAAAAACAAATTGCTTGAAACTATAATTACATAGCATAAAATAGTTCCTATCGGAGCTCCGTTAATGTTAAACTTTGGATTTCCAACTAAAATATAGTTTGAAACAATTTTTACAATTGAGCCTGCGATCAACGATTTTACAGGTATATCAGCTCTTCCAATAGCCTGAAGCATATTGGTTATTGGAGTAGAAAGTGATACTATTGCCGCTGAAAATCCATATACCGCAACAACATAAGCGGTTATTTCAATAGAGCTTTCTGCCCTTGTACCAACATACATAAGAGTCAAAAGTGGCTTTGCTAAAACTGCCATACAAAATCCCGTTGGAAGAGATATAAGTAAAGCTGCTCTTATTACCGAATCAACCGTATGATAAATTTTCTTTTTATCTTTTATAGCCCACGCTGATGACAATGCTGGTATGGAACTAACGCCTAAGGTCATAGTTATCGTTGGCAAAAGATTTTTAAAATCTAATGCAGTTCCATACGCTCCATATAAATAATCACTTATATCTTTATCAAGTGTTCTGGATTCAGCAAGCGGTGTTGCATACATATCTTTAATATATACAAGATTGTTGCTTATTGCATAATCGAGTCTGTTTTGTATTGTTGAAACATCTATTAAGTTTGTAATATTAAGAATTAGCGAACTCGCTACAACGGGTATAGCAATGCTAATAAGCATTTTTACCAAATCGTTACTTGGAATTGGCCTTGGTGAATTAATAAGATTTTCTTTTGTAATTCCGTCTCCAATAGCTTTGTGGCGTATCATAACAAACAACAATGCACAAACAGTGCCTATTGTTACTCCGCCAATTGCTGCAGCCGCCGTATACGGATAAATCGCACTAAGTGCCTCATCGTGATTTGCAACAACTGTGCCAAAGACTTTTCCTGTTTCTGCAAACTGTTTTTCTCCTTCAACCATTACAAGCTTTGCAAAAGCAAGTCCAAACGCAAGTTTTCCGACCGTTTCAATAACTTGAGAAACAGCAGTAGGAACCATATTACGCATTCCTTCGTAATATCCTCTATACGTCGACATAAGACAGCAAAAGAAAACCGATGGTGCAATTGCTAAAATACTTGGCATAGCCTGTGGTTTATTAATATATAAAGTATACGGATACGCCAGTATAAGCAATATAATTGTTCCGATAATTCCAGTAAAGATAAAAAGTCTCTTTACTACTTTAAAAATAACACGAACTTCTCTGTATCTACCAGTTGCCATTCTTTCGGATACCATACGTGAAACAGCAACAGGAAGACCTGCCATAGAAATTGCATATATAGGAGTATATATCTCATAAGCAGTGTTAAAATATCCCCTTCCGACAGTTCCAATGAACGCTGTTAGAGGTATCTTATAAAGAATTCCAACGATATGAACAATTATTGTGGCGACTAAGAGAACCATTGCCCCACCGAACAACGACTGGCTTTTATTACGTTTTTTTACCAAATGTAACACGCCCTAAGTAATCATTAATAAAAGAAAAATAAATAAAAATCATTTATTTATTTAAAATATCAGAATCTGATGGCAAACTGACTTTATCTGAAATCTGCTTTGAAAGCTCATTAATCCTTGCTTCTATTGTTTCAATTCTGTAAAGTATGCTTTTACATTTATCAGTATTATTAACTCTGTTTTTTAAAGAATCTGCATAGAGTTTTCCAATGTTTTCATAGCTTGTTGCTCTCTCTTTTTCTAAATCTCGCATTTCAAAACGAAGCTTTGAAATATCCACAACTTCTTCTGCACGTTTTCCAAAATTCTGTGCAACGTCTCGTGCCGAAACCAACATATCATCTAAAAAACCCATATCTACACTCCTTTAATTAAGATTCATTTAATAATATACTAATAATAGTCAAAAGGCAACAATTACCTACCAATAAATTCTCTTAAAAGTGATTCCTGAGGAATTGTAGTTTCAGGAATTGCAACAAACTTATCAAGAATAGAAAGGATATGTTGACAATCCTCATAGTATTCGCTATCCTTTGGCAATTCTTGAAACAGTGCAGTGGCAACCGTCCTAAACAAGCACGGCTCATAGGAATGAAATGAATCCACCATTACATCAGCAAGTGGTTTAAACGGAAACAGATATTCATTTTCTCCATACTGAACTCCGTCCCAAAGCCTATAAGTATTTTCTATTGAGCTATTTCTAAACTGATAATCACGAACAGCTCTTCTTAAAAATCGCATATTTCTTTTAGTAAGCAAAACATTATTGTCATCATCATATATTCTTGATGCAATACTTATATAAACTTTAAGTAAATTTTCCTGTGGCAAGCAGTCTGTTATAACAGGATTTAATGCGTGTAATCCCTCAACAATAACAACGTCATCGTCCTCAAGAACAATCTTATGTGTGTTTTCTGAACGCTTTCCTGAAATAAAATCAAAAATAGGAAATTCACTTTCATTTTTTGTTATTAAATCATTTAAGCATTTTGAAATCAATTCAACGTCCAATGCATATACGGTTTCGAAATTTGGCTTGCCATTATCAAACTTAGGAGCTTTTTCTCTGTCTAAATAAAAATCGTCAAGAGAAATTGTATACGCATCTACTCCCCTATCGTTTAATATTTTTGCAATTTTTTTAGCACTTGTAGTTTTTCCGGAAGCACTTGGACCTGCCACCATAACTATTTTATTGTTCTGATCACTCATAATTTTATCTGTTAAATTTGATAACGCTTGAGAATATGTTTTCTCACATTCTTCAACAAAATTATCATAATCTTTATTCGCAATATTATTTATTGATGATAATGTATATAAGACTTTAGACATATATACCTCCAAAATTATTTAATTCATAGAATTTTTT
>CAYMZO010000161.1:0-3239 GCA_964394885.1 uncultured Eubacteriales bacterium
GAAGAGATAAATGATGAAAGCGGACTTACGATTAAGTTTGTTGAAAACGGAGAAGAGGTTTTCAATTCATTCTTAAAGAGTTATGGTATGTTCAATGGAGTTCGTTCATTGGTAATCCTAAAAGGTCCAAAGACAGATGCAAATCTTAAAGAAAAAGCCGGCTATTATGGCGAAAGGATTATACTTGAAGCAGTAAAGCTTGGGCTTGGAACTTGCTTTGTAGGCGGTACTTTTGACAAAAAAAGACCGGAACTTGAAATTGAGGATAGTGATGAACTCGTTGCAGTAATAACTGTTGGGTACTGTCCTTACAATAGGAGCAAAAAGGAAGACGTTTTCTTTAAGATGATGCACAAAAAGACCAAAAGCATTGATGAGCTGTTAAAGTCTGATGTACCGTTGCCGGAATGGATAAAGAGTGGAATGGAAAGCGTTCAGATGGCACCTTCGGCACTCAACACTCAAAAGGTAAACTTTAAATATGAGAACGGTGTTTTGAAAGCCTTTGTAAATAGTGAAGCACTATTCAATTTGGTTGATTTGGGTGTTGCAAAGCTTCATTTTGAAATCGCTGCTGGCGGAAAATTTGAGCTTGGTAATAATGCAAAATTCATAAAAGAATAAATACATATAAAAAAGAACCACGTTACTGTGGTTCTTTTTTTATGCTAAATTACTCTTATACTTTCTCTAAATTCAAATGAATACAGCAAAGCTTCCTTTACTTTTAATCCCGTACATTCGGAAAGTGCCTTGCAGTATATTTGTAGCTGTTGTTTGTACCTTTCAGAAAGTACGTCCAAACTTTTTACCCTGTCGGTTTTATAGTCCACTATTACAAGCATTCCGTCCTCGATAAATGCACAATCTGCAATTCCCTGAACAAGAATATTTTCGTTTTCATATTTATCTTTGAGCGTTGGCTCAATTTCTGAAACAGGAATATTTATTGCAAATTTTTGCTCTCTCATAATTTGAGAGCTGTTGAAAATACGTTGTGCAAGTGGCGATGAGAAAAAGCCTTTAACTTTTTCAAGGTCTATTGCCGAACTCTCTTCTTTGCTTAAAAATTTGTTTTTTAGAAGTCTGTCAAGCTCTTCTTCAGGGGTTTGCTTTGCATTTTCATAATTGGCAAACTGCATAAATTTATGCAAAGCAGTTCCTCTTTGAGCAGGAGTTAATCCTGATTTATTCATAAATGCCGGTCTTGAAGAGGCAAAAAATTCTGTATCAACAACACCGTTGTCGTGATGAGAAGCGGCTCTTTTTGCCGTAACATTGCTAAGTGCAGAGTAAGGGTATTTATACGAGGTACGCTTATTTATTTCATTAAGCAATCCTATATTGACTTCATTTTCTTTGTCGATTTGAGAAATAACATCACATTTTTTATCTGTTTCAAGTACGATATTGAGCCTGAAATCGGAAGAAATTGTTTCAATTTCAGCATTCTCGTCAAATTTTCTTAGGCCTATTGCATCGGGATGCTTAAGTGCTGCATAAAGTATCCAATCTGCATAGCTTTGAGCCTTTCTTATGGCAAACGGTGGAATTTTATCGTTCGCCAAGATGTTTGGGCTAAGAGATTTTACCTTATTTTCAATGTTTTCTATTGATAAAACTGTAATAAGCTTTTCTTTTGCTCTTGTCAGTGCAACATATAGAACACGCATTTCTTCGGAAATTTCATCGTTCTCAACAGCAAGCTTTGCAGCTGTGTGCATTGCAGTTTCAAACTCGTTCATCTTAACTGTATCTCTTCTTGAAAATCCCACACCGAGTTTTGAATGAAGAATCATATTTTCTTTTAGTGATTCTTTGTTAAACTTTCCTGAACAGTTTGCAATGATACAAACAGGAAATTCAAGCCCCTTACTTTTATGAATGCTCATAATTTTCACAACATTGGCATTTGGAGAAATTGTTCCGGCAGTTGCAAGTTCAATTCCTTTTTCTTCAAGCTTGTCAATATATCTGATAAATGATGAAAGACCGTTTGCTTTTCCGGAATCAAAATTATCTGCATATTTTAAAAATAAATTAAGGTTTGCAAACCTGTTTTCTCCATTGTCCATTGCAAGTACAAGGCAAGGAAAATCGGTGTGGTCATAAATCTTTCGCAGAAGTTCAGACACGGGTAATGCAGCAGAAAAATGTCTGAGTATTTCTATTTCGGATAAAAAACTTTTGCATTTTTCGTTGCCGTTTTCTGCACATAAAACAAGGCAGTTGTAAAGCGAAACTTTTCGGTTTTCCATTCTTATTTGTGCAATATCATCGGGAGAAAATGCGTAGATAGGAGACATAAGAACGGAAAGAAGGGGGATATCGCAAATAGGGTTGTCAAGCACACGCAAAAGAGAGGTTATAACCATTATCTCATAGGTTGAAAAAAATCCACCCGAGCTTTCTGCATACGCAGGTATTCCGCTGTTTATAAGTTCTTTTGTATACAGTTCACTTTTGCCTTTGGTGCTGCGAAGCAAAATGCAGAAATCGCCATAAGTTGCATTTCGTTCACCGCCATTTTTATCTTTGACTTTTAGCCCGTCTTTAAGCATTTGAGATATCATGTTTGCAACATATCGTGCCTCTATCTCTATGCTTTTTTCACCTGTGTCATTTTTACTGCTAACATCAAGAATATGTACCTCGGCATCTGCTGTGTCGTGTTCTGAAAAATCAGCACCAAATTTCAACTCTTGAGTTTTGTCGTAACAAACTTCGCCTACATCTCGGCTCATAAGCTGTGAAAAAACGAAGTTTACCATAGAAACAACGCCTTTTCTGCTTCTGAAATTTTGGTCTAAATTAATTGTTGCAGGATAGTTGTTGCCATTAAATACAGGAAATTTATCGTGCTTGTTAATGAAAATTTCGGGCATTGCCTGCCTGAATCTGTAAATGCTCTGCTTTACATCACCAACCATAAACAGGTTGTTCTCATCTTTTGAAATAGAGGAGAAAAGCATATCCTGAGCCATATTGGTGTCCTGATATTCATCAAGAAGTATTTCAATATATTTTTCTGAAAGCTCTTTTGCAAGGTCGGTTTTTTTAAGCTTTCCTTCTTTTTGTTCAACAAGTAACTCAATGGCAAGATGAGTAACATCCGAAAAATCGAGTGCTTTTACCTCTGACTTTTTTTCTTTAAACTTTTTTTCAAATATATCAATTGCCTCAAAAAGTTTATAAACTATCGGTCTTAGATATTCAACATCATATGCAAAATCACTTGA
>CAYMZO010000162.1:0-3223 GCA_964394885.1 uncultured Eubacteriales bacterium
CAACGAAAGGATGTTGTAACTGTGAGTTTTTACAGCAAAGACTCTAATGAGGTATTGAAGGAATTCAACAGTTCTTTTGACGGTATCTCAACAGACGAGGCTAAAAAACAAGCTGAAAAATTTGGAGAAAATAAGCTTGCAGAGGGTAAAAAAACAACTTTAGTACAAAGATTTTTTCAGCAGCTTAAAGATCCAATGACAATTATTTTGCTTGTCGCAGCTCTGGTAAGTGGTATAACAGCGTTTTACAGCGGAGAAAGTTATGCTGATGTAATTATCATTATGATAGTAGTTATCATAAATGCAGTTTTAGGCGTTTATCAGGAAAGTAAGGCAGAAAAGGCGATTGAGGCCTTGCAAGAAATGACTGCTGCAACGTGTAAGGTTATGCGTGATGGCAAGCAGGTTACTCTTCGTTCAACTGAGCTTGTACCCGGAGATGTTGTAGTTCTTGAGGCAGGAGATGCAGTTCCTGCAGATGGTAGAATTTTAGAAAGTGCAAGCCTGAAAATTGAAGAGGCAGCACTTACAGGAGAAAGCGTCCCTGTAAATAAAATCATAGAAACTCTTGGAGTTGGAGATAAAAAAGATGTTCCGCTCGGAGACCGTAAAAATATGGTTTATATGGGAAGTACCGTTGTTTATGGTCGTGGTAGAGCAGTAATTACAGATACCGGTATGAATACCGAAATGGGAAAAATTGCCGATGCACTTTCAAATACAGAAGAGGGTCAGACTCCTCTTCAAAAGAAACTTGCACAGCTTGGAAAGACTCTAAGTTGGCTTGTGCTTGGAATATGTGTATTTATATTTGCCTTTAGTTTGTTAAAAGCAGGCAGCGTTGAGCTTGACGTTGTACTTTCAACATTTATGATAGCAGTTAGCCTTGCGGTTGCAGCCATTCCAGAAGGACTTGCAACGGTTGTTACGGTTGTTTTGAGCATCGGTGTTACCAATATGTCAAAACGAAACGCTGTTATCAGAAAGCTTACAGCAGTTGAAACACTTGGCTGTGCACAAATAATCTGTTCAGATAAAACAGGAACACTTACACAAAATAAAATGACCGTTGTTGAAAGCTATGGCGATTCAACTTTACTTGGAAAATCAATGGCACTCTGCAGTGATGCTAATCTTGGTGAAAAAGATGAAGCAGAAGGAGAGCCAACAGAATGTGCTCTTGTTAATTATGCGTTTAAGCTTGGTATGAGAAAAAATGACCTTGCTAACGATACACCTCGTATTGGAGAAGCACCGTTTGACAGTGTTCGAAAGATGATGAGTACTGTCCACTGCCTTGACAAGACTAATAAAAACGGTGCTTGCATTCAATACACCAAAGGTGCTCCTGATGAGGTTCTTAAAAAATGTAAGTATTACATTAAAGATGGTAAGGTTTTATCTCTTACTGATACTCAAAGAGCTTCGATTATGTCAGAAAACAAAAAACTTGCCGATAAGGCTTTAAGAGTTTTAAGTGCGGCATATAAAGAGTATGATTCAGCACCATCAAGCTTTGAGCCTGAAGCCCTTGAAAAAGACCTTATATTTATTGGACTTGTAGGAATGATTGACCCGATTCGTCCTGAGGTTTTAGATTCTATTAAAGAATGTAAAGATGCCGGCATAAGACCGATTATGATTACGGGAGACCATAAGGATACTGCGATTGCAATAGCAATGCAGCTCGGAATTATAACTGATGCGTCTCAGGCAATAACAGGTGCAGAGCTAAATGAAATAGATGATTCTGCATTTATTAAAGATATTGAAAAATATGGTGTATATGCAAGAGTTCAGCCCGAGCATAAGGTTAGAATAGTTAATACGTGGCGTAAGAAGGGCTATATTACAGCGATGACAGGAGACGGAGTAAATGATGCTCCGAGCATAAAGAATGCTGATATTGGCGTTGGAATGGGTATAACGGGAACAGACGTAACAAAGAATGTTGCCGATATGGTTTTGGCTGATGATAACTTCTCAACAATAGTTAATGCTGTTGAAGAGGGTCGCCGTATTTACGACAATATCAGAAAGTCAATTCAGTTCCTTCTTGCTTCAAATATGAGTGAGGTTCTTGGAATATTTATGGCAACACTGTTTGGCTTTGTACTTCTTGAGCCTGTACATTTGCTTTGGATAAACCTTATAACAGACTGCTTCCCTGCACTTGCACTTGGAATGGAAAAAGGCGAGCCAAACCTTATGAAGCGTAAGCCAAGAGACCCGAATGACGGAATATTTGCCGGCGGACTTGGTTTTGACGTAGCTTATCAGGGCATAATGGTAACGGTTGTTACTTTAGCTGCTTACTTTATCGGACACTTTATGGAAGCAGGCGTTTGGGAGATTGCAAACAGTGCAGATGGTATGACAATGGCATTCTTAACAATGAGTATGGCAGAAATTTTCCATAGCTTTAATATGCGTAGCCAGCGTGGAAGCGTATTTGCACTTAAAAAACAAAATGCATTCCTCTGGGCAGCAATGATTTTAAGCCTTGTTCTTACCACGACAGTACTTTATGTACCGTTCCTTTCAAATGCTTTTGGATTTGAGCATATCAGCATTCAGGAATACTTTGTAGCAATGGCACTTGCGGTAAGCGTAATTCCAATAGTAGAAATCGTAAAGCTTTTCCAAAGAATGTCAGCAAAGAAAAGCAATAAGGTGTAACTTTATTATATTGATAAAGTAAATACAAAAATATAAGGCAACAGGAATTTTCCTGTTGCCTTTCTTTTATTGTGAATATTGTAAATTTTTATTAAACCTTATTCATAAGCTAAATATTAACCAATGAATTTAACAGCTGTACCGTATACAATAACTTCTGCAGCACCCTGCATAATTGCAGAAGATGCATAGCGAATATTGATAACAGCATCAGCTTCAAGACCTTCAGCCTCTTCAACCATACGCTTTGTTGCAAGTGCTCTTGCTTCATTCATCATTTCATTGTAGGCTTTAAGCTCACCGCCGACAATAGTTTTAAACCCTTGAGAAATGTCCTTAATAGCATTTTTTGACTGAATAGTGCTACCTTTAACAATTGATAGGGTTTCAAGGTCCTTTCCTGAGATAAAATCAGTATTTACTAAGATCATCGTAATCTCCACTCCTTATTTCTTTTATTCTTTCAACTAACACATAGATGGAAGTACCAAGAAGAAACAAAAGAATAATAGCAATTACTATTTTTAATGCAGTAGGAATTGGT
>CAYMZO010000163.1:0-3212 GCA_964394885.1 uncultured Eubacteriales bacterium
TCATTGATTAACTTAATGAATATTTAGAATTATGAACATTGTGTTAACTCTACTCAAGGCTTTAATATGTTAATTCGTTAAAATGCTAAAAAATTATACACATAGAGCAAAAAAAATGTATCTTTTTGTCGAATTATAATTGATTAAAACACGTATATGTGATAAAATATATATTACAACTAAAGCAAATGTATATTTTTTGTTGTTATTTGTATACATTAACAAACGATTGAAAGGACTGATGTTTATGATTAATGCTGATCGTGGTTCCGGTATTCTTATGCATATATCTTCTCTTCCTGGTCCTTTTGGTGTTGGTGTTTTAGGAAAAGAGGCCTTGGATTTTATTGATTTAATTTCAAATATGGGATTTAAAATTTGGCAAGTACTGCCACTTAATCCGGTGGATGAAGTACATTCACCATATAAAAGCACAAGTGCTTTTGCCGGAGATTATATTTATATTGACCCTCGTTCACTTAAAAGCATCGGATTGGTTTCCGACAGTGAAATTGAGGCTTGTTACTGCAATTGCGACAATACAGAGGCACAGTACAACTTTGCAGCAACAAAAAGACTGGCTCTTCTTAAGATTGCTTTTTCACGACTAACCGATACAATGAAGGCAAGTATTGATGAATTTGTCTCTGCTAATAAGTGGGTGGAGCCTTATGCACTTTACTGTGCAATAAAGGATTACAATAACGGAAGTCCCTGGTGGGATTGGTCTTTGGGAATGGACGACTACGAGTATTGTAAAAATCAGCACAACAAATTTTCTCACTCAATAAACTTCTATAAATTTATACAATATATTTTTTATTTACAATGGTCCGTCGTCAAAAACTATGCCAACTCAAAGGGTATTAAAATTATGGGAGATATGCCCTTCTACCTGTCTATGGACAGTGCAGATGTCTGGAGCAATCCTTATTATTTTCAACTCAATCAAGACACTCTAAAGCCACTTGGTGTTGCAGGAGTTCCTCCGGACTACTATTCGCCTGACGGTCAGCTCTGGGGTAATCCTTTATACGACTGGGAGGTTCTTGAAGACGAAGGGTATTCGTGGTGGATTTCTCGTTTAACACATCTTACGCAAAACTTTGACATTGTAAGAATGGACCATTTCCGTGCATTTGCATCCTATTGGGCTGTTGACCCTGAGGCACAAACCGCCAAGTACGGTATGTGGGTTGAAGGTCCGGGAAGAAAGCTCTTTAACATTATAAAAAATTCTCTGCCCGATGCAAACCTTATAGCCGAAGATTTAGGCTGTATCGGAGATGACGTTACAGACCTGCTGGATTTCTGCAAATATCCCGGAATGAGGGTTTTTCAGTTCGGACTAAACGATATGGGCAACAGCATTCACCTTCCACATAACTTTTCAACCAACTGTATTGCATACATAGGAACACACGACAGTGATACTCTTGTTGGCTTTTTAAAGTCAATGCCTGATATAAAAAGAAAAAAAGCATTTGATTATATAAGTTTTCGTGAAAACGATTTATCACAAAAAGATTATTGCGACTTGGCATGCCAATATACCATTGAAACTCTTTGGCGTTCAAATGCCTCTTTGGTAATGGCTTCAATACAAGATATATGCGGGCTTGATTCAGACTCAAGAATGAACACTCCCGGGACAACAAACAAGAACTGGACATTTAGAGCAACTCAAGAACAGTTAAACAGTATTGACCGTGATTACTTTACCAATATAAACAACTTATATGGACGAAATTAACTCCTTTCAAATAGTGTTTGCCAAAGTAAACTACCCATTTAGATATATATCTAAATGGGTAGTTTATATTTTTATTGTTATTTATCTCTTATGCAAAACTTATACTGGTCTTTGCCGTTTCTCTTTGCTTCATACAGTGCCTTATCTGCACTCTTATAAAGCTCGTCATAAGATTCTCCGTCTTTATTATATATTGCTATTCCCATACTTGTAGAAAGCTTATGGCTGTAATCGTGTTCTATGCCATACTTCTTAAACGATGCAGATAGCCTCTGTACCTTATCACAGACCAGTGCAACTGACTGGATGTTTTTTATAAAGGCAACAAATTCATCTCCACCGATTCTTCCGATTATATCGCTTTCTCTAAAGTATCCTTTAAGTTCCCTTGCAAGCTCAGAAAGAACATCATCACCTGCAAAGTGTCCGTATGTATCATTTATAGATTTAAATTCATCCAAATCTATAATTATGAAGGCATGAACTCCATTTGAACCTTCATCAGCTATATATTCTTCAATCAACGACTTAGTTGCCATCTTATTGTATATCTTAGTAAGCGGGTCTGTTTGTGCTTCTGTTTTTAGCTTTACTTCGCTTGTTTTTCTGCCATCTATGTCCTGTACAAGCTGCATAAGCCTAAATTCTTCCTCATTATCCGTATGTTCACGAATTAGCAGGGTTGAAACCCAAGCATATTCACCTGAAGAAGTAAGCCTTCTTGCTTCGTGATATATCTGCTTTTTACCGGCTCTGAATTCATCTTTTATATTATCTATTGAGAACTTATTGTAATACTGTTCTGCGTCATTCGGATGAACCAAAATATTAGAGATATAATCTATGCTCTTTTCATAGCTATCCTTCATACACGATGCCTGAAAAGTACCTTTACTATGCATTAAATCAAACTTATTTTTATTAAGGTCTATTTCATAAACCTCATCAAACATATCGTCAAATATGCTATACATTCTTCGTTGAACCGTATAACCTCTTTGCTCAATCTTACTTTGAGTGATTAATGTTTTCATACGGCCGATATATGTTGATTGTAATATAAATATACCAACTACAATAAAGAAAACCGAAAAAAGTATATAGTCCTTAGCTGAAACCTTCATTGCAAAAGACAATAAAGCTCCAATAATTTCAACAATCAAAATAATTATTATTGTTTCTGACTTGTTAAACAATGGAGTTGCTAATAATATCGCCAAAAAGATAAGCCAAATCTCAAGATCTTCTCCTCTTATAATTGCAAGCCACGACAAGGCAAAAACAATCAATGCAGAGATTATCCAAAACGACATATATGTAGATTTTCCAACTTTTATGTTTACATTTGAGCGGTTAAGTATCTTTGCAGACATAATTGTATACACAATTAAAAGTATTATAACTACACAATATATGCTCGTTGATACCCAAAATCTTGTTTTGTTAGGCTGGGTTTTAC
>CAYMZO010000164.1:0-3200 GCA_964394885.1 uncultured Eubacteriales bacterium
ATTATTATAATTAAGTATTATTGTTTAGTGTTTTTTCTATTCGTATAGGTAGTATGTAAAAGTTGATGTGTAAGATGTGAATTTGCCTCTCCGTAAAAATCATCATATAGTTTTAGAACGTCCGGATTATCTTGAGACTTTCTCAGTTCTGATGATTTATCAATTTTTATCAAAACCTGCTGTCTCTTTTCCAAAACATCAATTTTTTCCGGAACAGGATGTCCGGCGCCACAGATACAACCACCAGGACAAGCCATAACCTCAATCAAATCATATCCGGTATCCTCACAATTTAAGATTTTTTTGATGATTGGGTCAACATTATTCAATCCGCTTACAACAGCAATTCTTACCTTTGTTCCGTCAATATCTATTGTTGCCTCTTTCAGACCTTCAAATCCTCTGACAGCTTCAAAGTCCAAATCATCGGTTAAAGGATTACCTGTTAATTTTTCAACAGCCATTCTAAGTGCTGCTTCCGCAACGCCACCTGAAGCACCAAACAAAATGCCCGCACCAGATACGTGCTTATACGGTTCATCAAACTCCATCATACTAACGTCATCTGCATCAATATCTTTTATATTCATCATTTCTATAAGCTCTGCCGATGTTATAACAGCATCTACATCTCTTATGCCATCTATTTCAAACTCAGGACGTGCAGCTTCATACTTTTTAGCAATACACGGAACTATTGAAACAACAAATAAATCTTCTTTATTTATACCTGCCAATTTAGCATAGTGATTTTTAACCGTTGCACCCATCATCATCTGTGGAGATTTGCAACTTGAAAGATGCGGAATTAATTCCGGATAGCGTTTTTCAACGTAATTTACCCAAGCAGGACAACAAGAAGTAAATTGAGGAATAACGCCTTTTGAACTAAAGCGATTTAAAAATTCGGTTGTTTCTTCAACAATAGTTAAGTCGGCAGCAAAGGTAAAATCAAAAGCCTTATCAAAGCCTAATTTTTTTAGCATTCCAGCCATAAATGGTGAAGCATCATCAAATGAAACACCATAGTTGGAAGAAATAACGCTTCTTACAGCAGGTGCAACAAATGCAACAACGGTTTTTGATGGGTCGTGAATTGCCCTAAATACTTTTGCCTTTTCACTCTTGGCAATTAAAGCACCACAAGGACAGGCATTTACACATTGGCCACAGCTTACACAATCCGATTCATCAAGTGGCAAACCACTTTTTGTTCCAACGAGTAGTCTTCCCTGCTCCATATAATATGCAAGTATTCCGGGGCCTTCAACTTCCGAACACGCAGCAATACAACGTCCGCACGATATACATTTATTATGATCTCTTAAAATATATGGGTGGTCTTCAGAAATTGGAATATAAGGTCTGTCGTGAACAGGCTTCATAAAGTCGATTTTATGTTCGCTTGCTTCCTTTCTAAGCTCACATTTATATCGTGATTCACAGCCACATTTCAAGCAACGTTGTGCTTCTTCCCTTGCTGTTTCAGCATCATATCCAATCTCTACTTCTTTAAAGCTACCCTTACGTTCAGATGTTTCCAGCATAGGCATTGCTGCACGCTCAATTTTTGGAAACTCTTCAAATTCCCATTTTGGCAAATCTTCAAGTGAGCCTTTACTACAACTATAATCAACGCTTGATTCTCTTACATAACCTTTGGTTAAGAATGAGTCAATTGACTCGGCAGCATGGCGACCTGCTGCTATTGCCTGAACTGCAGTAGCAGGACCTGTAACGCAATCTCCGCCTGCAAAAATATTGTTTTCTGAAGTCTGTAAAGTCTTACCGTTAACTTCAATATCTCCGAATTTATTAAGCTGAATAGGTAGGTCATTATATAAAAATTGAGTATCTGTGCTCTGTCCGATAGCACCGATTATTGTGTCAGCTTCGATAGTTATCTCGCTGCCCTCAATCGGAATAGGTCTACGTCTTCCTGAACGGTCAGGATTTCCAAGCTCCATCTTTATACATTCGAGTTTCTTTATTCCATTTTCAACATAAACTCTTGTTGGTGCCATTAAGAATTTTATCTCTACGCCCTCATTAATAGCTTCTTCCACCTCATAAGATGCAGCAGGCATTTGCTCTATTGTTCTACGATAAACTATTGAAACCTTTTTTGCGCCCTTTCTCAAAGCAGTACGTGCACAGTCAATGGCAGTATTACCACCACCGACGATTACAACATTATCTCCTGTTGGTTCGTCTGTGTTTTTGATAACGTGTCTTAAATAATCTATTCCAAGACAAACACCGTCAAGGTTTTGTCCGTCAATATGCATTGGTGTTGCACGCCACGAACCTATTGCAAGATACACAGCGTCAAAATCATTATGTAAATCCTCAAGCATAATATGAGTCCCCAATGCTTTATTGGTCATAATTTTGACACCAAGCTTTTGAATTACAGCTATTTCTTTATCAAGAGTTGCCTTTGGAAGACGATATTCGGGAATTCCGTATCTCAACATTCCACCTGCATAACTCTGGCGTTCAAACACTGTAACATCGTGTCCGTTTATAGCACTGTAATATGCAGCTGAAAGTCCGGAAGGACCGGCACCGATAATTGCCACCTTTTTGCCTGTTGATGGCTTTTTCTTAGGCATAAACTGCTCATCGTTTGCCATATTCCAATCTGCAACAAAACGTTTTACATAATTAATTGCAACAGGTGAATCTACAAGGTTTCTGCGACAATTTGATTCGCAAGTATGCGGACAAACACGTCCACACACACTTGGAAATGGGTTGTTATTATAAATAGTGCGGATTGCATCATCAAAATTTCCGTTTCCTACATGACGCAAGTATTTTTGAACATCAACATTTGCAGGACAAGTTTGAACACACGGTGCAATACAATCTGCATTATGGTCTGAAAGCAACTGCTCAAGACGAATCTTTCTGTAATTGACAAGTCTTGGACTATTGGTGCAAATAACCATACCCTCTTTTATAGGTGTTTGGCAGGCTTTAACATCTCTTTCTCCGTTTTCTCCAAGCTCAACAACACAAAGACCGCAGTTTCCGTTTGACCTTTCAAGTCTGATGTCATAGCAAAGATGAGGAATATGTATATCCTCCTGCAACAAAGCTTGTAAGATAGTTAGATTTTCGTAAACTTCAATTTCTTTTCCGTTTACCGATACTTTAATACGCTTACGATTTTCAAGTGTTTTCATATTTTCTCC
>CAYMZO010000165.1:0-2000 GCA_964394885.1 uncultured Eubacteriales bacterium
AATTCGACCTTTTATTATTCAAAATGACTTAATTAATTTTCCATATTTAGTCAATCTTACAAAAATCAATATATTGTATGGACACAGTAAAATTTTACCTATATAATCGTTGTGTTATAAAAAATTACAAAACGGGGGATTATATGAAAAAGGTAATTTCAATATTGCTTTCACTTGCAATGGTATTCAGCTTTATGTTGATTCCGGCATCAGGTGCAAGCGATGAAAAGCAACTGACAGTGCTGTTTACTCATGATTTGCACTCTCATATTGACAGTAGCTATCAGTTGGTTAACGATCAAAAAGTCGAAGCGGGCGGACTTGCAAGAATTAAAACACTAATTAACAGTGTAAGAGCTGAGGGTAACAACACACTCTTGGTTGATGGTGGAGATTTCTCAATGGGAACTCTTTTTCAATCGGCTTATGCACAGGAGGCAATCGAGCTTAGAATGATGGGAGTTTTAGGCTATGATGCAACGACCTTAGGAAACCACGAGTTTGACTATAACAGTGGAAACCTTGCAAAGATGATTAATAGTGCAAAGGAAAAAGGAACAAATCTTCCAATGCTTTTAACATCAAACATTAATTGGGACAAGTCAACAAGTCCTTATAAGCAAGAGCTAAAGCAGGCATTGGATAACTACGGTGCAATTCAAGATTACACAGTCATTCAAAAAGGCGATGTTAAAATTGCATTGTTTGGACTTTTGGGCTCAGACGCTGCTTTCTATTCACCAAATAGTGGATTGACATTTAACGACATTACAGAGAGTGCGAAGCAAACTGTTGCCAACATTAAGGCAAACGAAGATGTTGATATGATAGTATGTCTTTCTCATAGTGGAACAGACCCTGATGATTCAAAGTCAGAGGATGTTATACTTGCAAAGAATGTTCCGGAAATTGATTTAATCATAAGCGGACATACACATTCAACCTTTGAGCAGGAAAAGACAGTTGGAACTACAACTATTGTATCTTGCGGTGAATATGGCAAAAATCTCGGCAGACTTGATTTTACAAAGAATACCGATGGAAGCTGGACCCTTGATAAATACGAGCTTATGCCTGTAAATTCAAGTGTTGTTGCAGACCCTGAAACAGTAAAAGAAATTGAAAAGTTCAGAGACTGCGTTAAACCATATCTTTCAAACTTTGGATATACCGAATACAATCAAGTAATAGGATACAGCCCGTATGATTTTGCAGACGTTAAAACAATAGAGAGTAATCTTCAAGACCACGACTTAACAGGTTTAATAACAGATTCATACATCTATGCTGTTAAGCAGGCAGAAAAAGAAAATTACACTCCGATTGACGTTGCACTTGTGCCGGCAGGAGTTATTCGTTCAACGTTCTTAAAAGGACCTATAACAGTTGCAGATGTATATGAAGTAAGCTCATTGGGAATAGGAAATGACAATCAATCAGGATATCCGCTTGTAAGCATTTATCTTACAGGTGAAGAGTTAAAGCTTATTGCAGAATTGGACGCATCTGTTTCCCAGTATATGAATTCTATTCAGTTCTTCACAACAGGCTTGCAGTACAACTACAATCCTAACAGAGGCTTGCTTAACAGAGCCACAGACATTTGTCTTAAAAGAGAAAACGGAGCAGTTGAGCAGATAAACGATAAAAAGCTTTACAGAGTTGTTACGGGAATGTTTACAGCCCAGATGTTTGAAGAGGTTGCAAACAAATCCTATAACATACTTTCCATAAAGCCAAAGGACAAAGACGGAAATGTTATAACAAACTTTAATGAAGCGATTGTTTATGATTCAAACAATAAAGAAGTTAAAGAATGGTATGCACTTTCATCTTATATTGAGTCTTTTGAAAAGGTAAACGGAGTTTCAACTATTCCTGAAAAATACGAAAATGCACCACAGAATAAAACTCTTAAAGATAGTAAAAAATTAAAGGATATTTTAGAAAATCCAAATAAATATTGTAAATTACTTTATCTTGCATTGGGAAGAATTGTT
>CAYMZO010000165.1:2010-3198 GCA_964394885.1 uncultured Eubacteriales bacterium
ATAGTAATCGCATTTTCACACATTTAATTTTAATTAAAATAAAAAGAACAGCGGCTGATTTTTCAGTCGCTGTTCTTCATTATTAGTAATTAATATTTTTTAGATTTGATTGCTGTAAAGCCGGAACCTAAGAGTGATAATACTCCGAGTACGCTAAGGCTTGCAATGCTTGCCGAGTCTTGCGTCTTTGGAACGTCTGTTTTGGCAACAGGTGTTGGTGCTATATTAGTTGACCATTTTGCATAAAGTGTTGACATACCTCTTTTATAGGTGGCATTGTCCGGTAGCTTTTGAGTACATTCTTTGTCAAGATACCAACCCTCAAAGGTTTCACCTGCTTTTGTTGGGTTATTAGGAAGTTTAATCAAATCACCAAGTTTTAAATCTGTAAGAGGAGCAATCTCGGAACCTCCGTTTGTTTCAAAACTTAAAGTGTTCAAAGTCCTTATAAGAACAACAGGAGATACGTTGGTTGCCAATCCTGTACGGTTATTCCAAGAGAATGATTTTCCATCAGGAGTAAAGGTATAGGCGGCACTGTTTGGATATGAGTTTGTTGAATATGCACGTAATTGTGGTTCTGATGAATTGTATTCCTCAGGGGTTTCAATGCTTGCAAGTCCATAAGAGGAAGAAATAGCTCCACCTTGTAGAACAACAATCTTTCCGTCAAGTATTATTGTGGGGGTTTTTGGCATAACAGTTCTTATATCACCATTACATTGGAACATAGAAACAATTCCAAAACCGCCGTCTTTATTTGTTGCATCAACATCCGAATTGTTTATAGTTATAAGATTAATAGTAGGAGAACTATTTACAGCACTTCTGGCATTTTCATTATAAATAAAATTGATACTTGCAATTCCACCGTCAGAGCCTGATGCAATAACATAGCTGTCAATAATGTCTATTGCTCCTGAATAAACACATATTCCGCAAAAATCATCTGATACAGCTGAAACTTCGCTTCCTGTAATTAAAAGATTTCCGTTGTCAACGGTAATTCCGGATCTTGTTTTTGATTTTATGGTTATGATACTTGATTCTATTTTTAAATCTCCATCGTATACTTCAATTCCATCCTCGTCAGCAATTATATTGATGATACTGGATTTAATAGTGGTATTGCATTCTACATCAATACCCTCTTCGGTAAGACTCGTAAGAGTTAACTTACAATTATCT
>CAYMZO010000166.1:0-3149 GCA_964394885.1 uncultured Eubacteriales bacterium
AGAAAAGGAAACTACTATTTTTAATATAATATTCTCCTTTTATAAAATCATTTTATTATAAGTTTCTTCGTCGGGAAGATAGAACATATGAAAAGAGTCATCATAGTTAGATTCAATATAATTATTTACAACTAAGACCTTATCGTAATATTCACAAACTTCAATAGCGATAGAACTCATAACTGCACCAAGCATATCAATGCAGACGTAGGGGAGTGATATTTTAAGATTCATATCCAAAAAAGTCGCAATTGAACTTGTATATGAACCAATAAAAATATTGCACAATTCATTTATTGCAGAGAATTGCATTTCACTGTAATTATCTGCATCAAACGGCTCATCAGGAAGCATTTTTTGAATAATTTCATCCAAAAACGGCTTTCTTAAAAGTAAAAGAACATTACCGCTTATATCACCTGTTATTTGAGAAATAGCAGATAACACAAGATATTCATCCTTGCCGTTTAGAAATTCCGAAAGGTTGCCAATATCCAAAAATTCTACAACGGGCAGGTCGAGCTTGATAGTGTCGTCTAAAATAAAGGTTAAAGAACGAGTAGCGTTACCCATTCCGATATTTCCGATTTCTTTCAATGCTGATTCATGCATTTCGTTTATTTTTTTTGCACTATAATTAAAAGACATAATATCATCCCCTTTATTGATGGAAGAGAATTAGAGTATGAAAGACCTTCAAACCAAAAGTATGATCTGAAGGCTTTTACTATTGAAAATAATTAAACTGTACTTTGAACTTTAACGAAAAAAGTATTATTTAAAAAATTTAGCAACAGTCTCCATAATTCTGTCAGGCTTAAATGGCTTAACTATAAAATCAGCAGCACCTAATTTAAGTGCATCTAAAACGAGCTTTTCTTGTCCGAGAGCAGAACACATAACTACGTTTGAGTTTGCATCAAACTCTTTGATTTCACGCAATGCCTCGATACCGTCTTTTTCAGGCATAGTAATATCCATAATTACCAAATGAGGCTTTTGGGCTTTGTAGGTATCAACTGCTTCTGCACCATTTTGTGCCTCAATAATATTGGTATATCCACCCTGAGTAAGCATATTTTTTATCATCATTCTCATAAATGCAGCGTCGTCTACTAACATAATTAATTTATCCATAAATAGTCTCCTTTGATCACAGTACTTTTATTATTTCATTTGGATTAAGTATTTCAGTAATTCTTACACCATAGTATTCTTCAACAACGACAACATCACCGGTGGCGATTTTTTGACCGTTTACTAAAATGTCTACCGGCATACCGGCTTGTCGGTTGAGTTCAATGATAGAACCATTGGTAAATTCCAAAATATCTTTAATTGACTTTTTTGAATGTCCGAGCTCAACGGTAATCTTAAGTGGAACGGACATAATTAATTTTAAGTTTTCGGGCTTTTCTTCAACGCTTGAAACAGATTCGCTGTTAAATCCCTGGAACGAAGCGGCAGAGATATTGTAATTTTCTTGAGGAACAGGGGCTTGTCTAACGGGCTGCGGTGGTGTAGGGGCAGGTTGCTGAACAATTTGCTGAACAGGTTGCTGTTGTACTGGCTGTTGAACAGGTTGCTGAACCTGAGGAGGAGCTTGTACCGCAGGTGGTTCCGGCTGTACAGGTGCAGTTTCTGCCGGATTGCTGTCGTTAGGAAACATTGAAGTAACAAGTTCTTTAGCAAAATCACAGGACATAACACTTGCAAACTCACTGTCCAAAACTCCATCTACAATGAAATTAAATTTAACAGATACAATTTCATCTTCTTCCTCAAAGTACCTGCGACTGAAATTCTCATCAGCCTGAACTTCAAATGGGTTAGGAGTTGAAATATTAACAGTTCTATTTAAAAACTGTGCAAGTGCAGTTGAAGCACTTCCCATCATTTGGTTCATAGTTTCACAAATAGCACTGATGCTTATTTCGTCCATAACAAATTCGTCATCAGGTTTGACTTCGTTTTGTAGAAGAATGCTGACAATCATTTGAACGTCGTGCTTTTTAAGCATAAAGACGTTGACACCTGAAAGTCCTTCAATATAATTAATTTCAACACCAACACCGGGAGTAAGCGTTCTAAATTCAAAATTGCCTGAAGTCGTTACTTCGACTTTGGGTGTAGTAATATACACCTTTTTGTTAAGAAGGGAAGATACTGCAGTTGCAGCTGCCCCCATACTTATATTTAGCATTTCCCCGATGGCATCAATTTCCATATCGGTAAATTTTGTTGAACCCAAATAATTCAGCCTCCCATGTCAGTTTATAGTGTCGTCAATTTTAATAGAATAGTTCTTGTTCAAAACTCCAACGGTTCCTCTAAACCAGGAGTCGCCCTCAACCAAGACTTCTATATCATCGGATACTTTTCGTTCATTTAAAATTATTATGTCGCCTTCTTGAAGCTCAAGTAGGTCTTGAATTTCAATATCGGTACTTCCAAGAATTCCGGTAATATCGAGGTCGGTTTTCTTTATGCTTGAAAAAATATTTTCTTTTTGTTCATCTTGTTTTCCATCGGTCTTTTTGCTTGAAGCTCTGGTGTCTAAAAGAGGAAATAGCTTTTCAAAAAGAGTTGTAGGAATACAAACATTAATTGTGCCTTTGATGTTTTGTATTGTAATTTCCAAAACAATAATTGCAATAGTAACATCGGGCGGAACAAACTGAATAATTCTTGAGTTCGTTTCAAGAACATCAAGAGAATGCTCAACTTCAAGATAGTTAGACCAAGAACTGTTTAAATAAGGAGTCATCATATTGTAAACATATTCCATAATTGAAAGTTCAATATCTGTATAATCTCGGCTGATGTTAGGAGCTGTGCCACCGAGTCCACCTAAAAGCAAGTCCATAATCATAAAAGATAAAGGCTTTGACATTTCAACCAATATTTGACCTTCATCTATATTGGCCCTTTCACAAGACATTCCAAACATACCAACAAGAACAGAATCTTCAAGAGCATTGTTAAATTCCTTATACTCTTCTTCTTCTATATGTGCAACTTCAATTTGACAGTTTTGTCTTAAAACGCTTGTAAGTTTCATACCGAGAAAAGTTACTAAAGACCAATTAAAATATCTTACAAATATATTTGATAACTTTGCTAATTTCTTCGGTATGAAACTTACAAGC
>CAYMZO010000167.1:0-3134 GCA_964394885.1 uncultured Eubacteriales bacterium
AAGAATAATAAATGCTATCAGTCCTATGCCGATATTAATTAAATCTTTAGGCTTTAATTCTCTTATTCTGATTAATGCCTTATATGCCATTACAAGAAGAATAAAGGAATACATAAACGAAAATCTGTATGGAAGGTCGTTGGGAAAATGCATTCCGTGCCAAATGTAGTTTAGAAAGTTTAAGTTAAAGCTAAGATATAGCACAACAAGCATACAAACTCTCGAGGCTTTTTCTCTAAGTGAAATAGACCTTGTGTATATATATACAAAAATTAGAAAAACGGTAAGAATACCACAATAGATGTTTGGCAAAACATCTTCTCCGCTACTTCTTATAGTCGGCTCAAGACTTGCAAGGTGATTTGATAAGAAGTCAAAAATTTTGAAATAGGTTGATGCTTCAGCAGGGAAGGTACCCGATGTTGCAGAAGATGTTTGAAGAATATGATATATAGGTATAAGAGAAAAAGCACAAAGGAGAGCAGCAACAATTGAGCCTCCGATAAATTTTATAATACTGACAAATAATCTGGAATTTTTAAGCTTTTTAAAAACTCCTATTTTTTCTTTTGAATCGTTTGGAATTAATTGTGCCTTAAACTGATATTTTCCGAAATAGTACATTACTGCATATAAAACAGAGAAAATACAGACCATAAATCCCAGGTAATAATTTGCAATTATAGTAATGGCAAGTGAAATACAATAGAGCCCAGGCTTGCCTTTTTCAATAATCTTTTCTATACCTAAAATTACAAGTGGCAAAAGTACCATTGCATCAAGCCACATAATGTTCCAGTAGTATGCAATAAAATATCCGCAGAAAGAATAGAGAACACTAAAAGCAACAGTTGTATAATTGTGTTTTCTAATATCTTGAGAGCTTTTAAGGTAATAGCAAAAGAACGAACTGGCAAGAGCACATTTTATAAGCATTAGGAAGGCAATAGCTTCGGGATTATTTGCGTGTCCGAACAGCAGAATAAATATTGTAAGAGGGCTGGAAAGATAATTATAAAAATTTCCTAAAAAACTTCCACCACCACCGGAAGTCCACGAATATACAAGACTTGAACCACTTGTTACTCTGTCATACAGTTCGGCAAATAAAGGACCATACTGATGATACAAATCCATTCTTAGAATTGTATTTTTACCAAATGGGATAACTCCATAGCACATAAATACAATTAAAAGAACAGCAACACTACATAGAAATGATAATAATACAAATCTGTTTTCGAAGCCAAGCTTGTACAGCTTGGTGTTTTTTAATTTAGAAAACTTATCTTTACTCATATAAACCTTCCTTCAGTCAAATTAACAAACATTGGAATTATTCTAACATATTATAAACGCTCTTTCAATAAATCATATTGCTTAAATTTTTATATCAAGTTCTAACCGTGGACAAGACATCATATTCATTTTACAAAGAAGGTGAAAATTATGGATAACAGTAAAAGGTTCAATCAGGCAGTAATGTGTGTATCTCCAAAAATAAGAAATATACTTTTGAGTTTGCCGGATGAAATTAAAACAGATACTCAAGAAATAAGGCTAAGAGGAGATAGACCAATAGCCCTGATAGGAAAGTATGGAACAAAGTTCTTAAGTAGTATTGGCAGAGATTCATTGATTTGTTCACAAAGTTCACTAAAAGTATCTCCGAGTGAGCTTATAGATACATTTAACAGAATATGTGGGTTCTCCGTACATAGCAATCAAGAAAGTATATTAAATGGATACATAACTATTGAGGGCGGACATAGAGCGGGAATTTGCGGTACAGGAGTATTTGAAAACAATAAAATCTCCGCTGTAAAAGATATTGCATCAATAAACTTGAGAATTGCAGGAGAACATCTCGGTGCAGCAGACGAAATAATGTGCAGGCTTTTTTCAAACGGGTTGAAAAGCATCATTATCGCCGGGGCTCCGTCAACCGGTAAAACAACAATATTGAGAGATATGGCAAGGCAACTTTCCGGTGGCAGTTTGGATAGATATTATAAGACGGTAATAATTGATGAACGAAGAGAAATTGCAGCCGTAAAGAACGGAATTCCTCAAAATAATGTTGGGGTAAATTGCGATGTCCTTGATATGTATCCAAAGAGTCAGGGAATATTGATTGCCTTAAGGTCAATGTCCCCGGATATTATTATTTGTGATGAGGTTGGAGCAATGAGCGATGCAAATGCAATAGACGAAGGGGTTAATTCCGGAGTGAAATTTGCAGTAAGTGTACATGCCTCTACAATAGATGAAATTAAAAAGAGACCGCAGATAAACAGGCTGATTGAATGCGGTGCATTTGATAATATTGTGCTTTTAAAGAGCGGGTCAACCCCCGGCACGATACTTAAAATATATGAAGTGGGCGAATTGAATAATGAAGTATGTAGCAATAACATTTATTATGATTTTTTGCATAGCAACGGGAAAATATTTAAGCCAAAGATTATTACTAAGGATAAGACTACTTGACCAGTTGCTATCAATGCTTAACATTATAAAAACTCAGCTTGAATATTGTAATACTTCAGTTGTTGATATGCTGTATAAGCTTAAAGATACTAAGGGGCTAAAAAGTTTTACCTTTATTGATGACTGCATAAAAAAATGTGAAGAAGAAACAGAGTTTCCTGTTGCTTGGAGTGAGAGCATAAAAAACTGTGCCCAATTAAATTCACTTAAAAAAGAAGACAAAGATATTTTTTATGAGTTTGGTTCTGTATTTGGAACAACTGATTTAAACGGTCAGCTTAATTTATGCAGTTATTACATAAATATAGCGTCGGAAAGGCAAAACGATGCAAAAGAAAAGTTTAAGACGTACGGTAAGGTATACTCTGCAATGGGATTTCTTTCAGGGACGGCACTGGCAATAATTTTATTTTGAAATAGTTCATTAGGAGGATAAATAAATGGAAGTTGATTTGATATTTAAAATAGCAGCAATTGGGCTTATTGTTGCGGTGGTAAATATGATTTTATCTCGTTCCGACCGTGATGAGTATGCAATGATTGTAACAATTGCAGGCATAATTATTTCTCTTATGATGCTGATACCCCACATAATAAGTCTTTTTGAATATACAAAGGACGTTTTTAATTTAGGCCTATGAGTA
>CAYMZO010000168.1:0-247 GCA_964394885.1 uncultured Eubacteriales bacterium
AATGAAAATAATATATTTTTTGTCGAAATTTGTAAATATATAGAGAAATTTAAAATAAGTGAGGTTGATGAGATGGCTGGCGAGTTTACAACTGATTCTATGTTAGAAATGTTCGTTTTCGAAACTACTGAGTTGGTGTCTCAACTTGAGGACATAGCGTTAGATAGCGAAGAATCAAATGCTATTGAAAGTCAAATAAATGAAGTATTTAGAATTGTACATACAATCAAAGGTGCTGCAGCAATGA
>CAYMZO010000168.1:257-3088 GCA_964394885.1 uncultured Eubacteriales bacterium
GGATTTTAACAACATTTCATCACTTGCACATTCTTTAGAAGATGTTTTTTTCTATATACGAGAAAATCATCCCGAAAATGTTGATTATTCATCTCTTACAGACGTTGTCTTAAGAAGTATGGACTTTATAAAAGTAGTAATAGAAATGATTCAAACAGATCCTGCAGGAAGTCAAACAAATGAGCAAACAGAAAATGAAGCAAAAGCAATTGTTGCTGAAATAAAAGATTTTCTTACAAAATTAAAAGCAGGTCCTGACGGTCAGGAAGATAGTGCTAAGCTTGAGGCAAATAACAATAATCAGGATAATGCACAGGCAACAAGTGAAAATTCTGAAGATACCGCAGTTGGTGAAAATGAATTTAAGGCATTGCTTAATTTTGAAGATGGCTGCGAAATGGAAAACATAAGAGCGTTTAATGTTCTGAATAATCTTGAACATATTGCTGATATTATCAGCACAACACCTGCGAACATTCCCGGAGATGCAGATACGATATCACAGATAAGAGAAAATGGATTTTTCATTCATTTTAGAGCGGATTTAGGCTATGAGGATATGAAGTCTGTTTTATCAGACACATTGTTTTTAAAAGAAATAACCGTTGAACATTGTAATGCAAGTCAAAAAGAAGATGCTCCGGAAAAAGCTGAAAAAGATACAGCAGACGATAATAAGCCGGAAGAAAATAAAGATAACTCCAATAAGCCAAAGGAAAAGGCACCGGCTCCAAAGCCAAATGCACCAATGCCATCAGCTAACGTTAAGCAAAGTATGATAAGCGTTAACTTAGATAAGTTGGACAAGCTTATGGATATGGTTGGAGAATTGGTTATTTCTCAGGAAATGGTTATCCAAAATTCTGATTTAGACGGATTGGTTTTGAATGATTTTCAAAAGGCGTCTCGTCAGCTCAGAAAGGTAACAAATGAAATACAAGATGCAGTTATGGCTATAAGAATGGTTCCTATTTCTGCAACTTTCCATAAGATGCACCGTATCGTTAGAGATATGAGCAAAAAGCTCGACAAGGAAGTCAAGCTTGAAATTATCGGAGAGAATACAGAGGTTGATAAAAATGTTATTGAGCATTTAACTGACCCACTTATGCACATTATTCGAAATTCTATGGATCACGGAATAGAGAGTACAGAGGAAAGAGTGGCAGAAGGCAAACCACCTGTTGGTCAAGTAACCTTAGAGGCAAAGGACGAGGGTGGAGATGTTTGCATTATCGTTAGAGATGACGGTAAGGGTCTGGATAAAGAAAAAATATTAAAAAAAGCACAAGAGCAAGGGCTTGTTAAGGAAGATGCAACAGAACTTAGTGATAAGGAAATATATTCTTTAATATTTAAGCCGGGCTTTTCCACTAAAAAACAAGTAACTGAGTTTTCAGGCAGAGGCGTTGGAATGGACGTTGTAAACGCTAATATGTCTAAGATTAACGGAAAGGCAATTGTTGATAGCACACCTGGTTGCGGAACAACAATAACCTTAAAAATACCTCTAACTCTTGCAATTATTGAGGGAATGAAAATTAAGGTTGGCAATTCAATATTCGTTATTCCGATTACATCTATAAAAGAGTCGTTTAGAGTAGATGAATCGTCAATAGTTTTAGATGACTTAAACAATAATGAAATGATAATGTTACGTGGAGAATGTTTCCCGATTTTACGTTTGCACGAGTTCTATAATGTAGAGCCACAGACAACCAAACTCAATGAAGGCATAATTGTTGTAGTCGAAAATGAGTCCAAGGTATTGTGTTTGTTTGCAGATGGAGTAATCGGACAGCAACAGGTAGTTGTTAAGGCATTGCCAAACTATATAAAAAATGTTAAAGGTATTTGTGGTTGTACAGTTATGGGTGATGGTAGCGTTTGCTTGATTTCAGACGTTCCGGGACTGTTTAAATCTTAAATTTTACAATTAACCTTTAGAAGGGAGATGTATTGATGACCGATTTTGAAAAGGATATTTTAAATGCAGATATAAAAAAGGAAGATACTCAAAAAAATAAGTATTTAACATTTTTTATAGATGAAATTATCTATGCTATTGAGATTAAATATGTTACAGAAATTATTGGGATACAGCCAATAACACCGATGCCTGAACTTCCTACATATGTAAAAGGTATTATTAATTTAAGAGGAAAAATAATACCCGTTATGGACGTAAGAATCAGGTTTAAGAAAGAATCAATAGAGTACAATGACAGAACATGTATAGTGGTTGTTGATGTCAACGACGTATCTTTAGGATTAATTGTTGATAATGTGTCAGAGGTACTGGAAATATCAGATGAGCAAATTGTAATTCCACCTGATATTAAAAAAGATTCTGAAAATAAATACATAAAAGCCATAGGAAAAGTTGAGCATTGCGTAAGTCTGATACTAAGCTGCGAAAAGCTCATAGAAGACGAAGATTCTGAAATGCTCGATGTAAAAAATAATTAAATTTACTTTCAAAAACAGGAGGAGATTTGTGTGAAAAAGTGGTTCTTTAATATTAACGTTGGAAAAAGATTTTTAGCTTCATTTGTTTTGTTGGCGATTGTATGGGTAGGTTGCATTTCCTACACCTCATATAACTACAAAAGAATAAATGATTCAACGCAAGAGTTATATGATAACGGAACATTGTTAGTTTCAGAAATGTCATTAATGGCAACAAATTGCCAAAAAATATATGCTTATATGACAGAAATTATTGCTGAAAATGATATTCAAAAAATCAATTCTTATGAAGCAGCAATAAATCAGGAAATGGCTCAGCTCGGTGAAAGAGTAACGGATTTTGATAAAAAAGTAAAAAATGT
>CAYMZO010000169.1:0-3070 GCA_964394885.1 uncultured Eubacteriales bacterium
ATATTTTGGTAACTTACATTCTATTTCTTAATTATTCTACCATATATTCGTTTTTTCGTCCAGTATATTTATTAAAATTTCGACATATAGATGCTTTTTTGTATAAATGCACAATTAAAGATTTTTATTCTCCTAAAAATAAGGGAGGTGGATAATGTGTCCCTTACAAAATTTTATTTTTTATTTTTCAATTTTGAATATTAAAAAATAAAAATCTGCCATAAATTTAAAATTTATGGCAGTGAGAATTATTGAAGATTATGCAGGGGCAATTTCAATGCCCTCTTCTCCAAGAAAGAATTTTGTATTGTTATATTCCTCGTTCAAATTTTTTACAGTTTGACCTATTGCTATTTTAACGCCAGGATACGCAACAGCTTTTACAACAACTCTTGCACCCTCAGGAGCACTCGGAGCTTTATAGACGTGCTCTGCCATCCACTGCTCCTGCTCTTCCTCTGTCATCTCGCTAAGCTCGTTTTCAATTTCCTCTTGCGTCTTTTGGATTTCCGGATTCCAAAAACCCTGTTCCGAATCCTTTATCGTTACTGACGTGGAAAGATATGAGTCCGCTCCGATTGTTTTTGCAACGACCTCTTTTCCTGCCTGATGTGTGCCTCCAAGGATAAGACCTTTTGAACCACTTGCAGTAATCGTTCCACCTGATATTGCAGATACATTAAGATAATAATCTGCCGTTATATCTCCCTGACACAGTATTTCTGTATTTTGAAAATATTTACTTTTAATATTTCCTCCACAGTACAGACACCCTGTATTCATTCCGTTCATACCTTGGGTAATCTGCATATCTCCCTGTGCCCAAATGGTTGCTCCCTCAACCATTCCGCTTATTGTTACATTGTTACCTGAATGGACTTTGAACCCTTCACGTACATCACCTGTAACTACGACATTTCCACAAAAGTTTATATCTCCTGTTGCATTATCTACATTTCCTCTTACTGTAAATGTATCGTCTATGGTAACCAAGTTGTTTTTATAGTTGATACATCCGTCTATTTCAGCACGAAGTTCCAACTCATTATCAGAAATATATGTATTTTTTCCATTGCCAAATCGCTTTTCCGCTCCCGGTTTAAATGCAACTACTTCTCCAAATACATCTATTCCGTCTTCTCCGGGAATCGGCATAGTCCTTGTGCAAAGCACCTGATCTTTTTTAACGCTCTGGATAATTCCCATATCGTGATAATCCGTGCTTCCGTCTGCCCTAACCGCCGGTTTTGGTTCTGGATTAATTTCAAAGAGGAACGACATAGTTCCATCCTGTCCTGCTATCGGCAATTTTCCCTGTGCACAAAATATTTCGGAGAAAAAGCTTTTTAAGCTACAACATCTTTCGATTTCTTTTTCATTTATTCCATATTTAATATTTCTGTCTTCAAGTGCCTTTAAGAGGTCTTCTGTTGTAATTTCTCGGCAGTTATCCGGCACTCCGACACTTAAATATGCCTGCATTTTGTCGGGAGTTACTCTTATTCTAAAAATAGGGTCTGCCAACCCCTGTGGATTATTTATAGGTATTGTTTTGTTTCCAAACATAAAAATGCAACTCCCCTATTTTTTAGTTAATATTCGGGACTGATTTTATCTCAAATTATTAATCGTCTGCTCTATTTCATCTGCAATTTGAACCATTCTTGCATTCATTTGAAATGACCTTTGGATATGAATTACATCTGTCATTTCAGATGCAAGGTCAACACCTGATGATTCAAGTGCACCTCTTTTAACTTCAACATCTGATGCCTGAGCTGCTCCCGAAGCCTCTGTCTCAACAAAGAAACCGCCCTCGGCTTTATTTAATCCGTCGATATTCTGAAAGCTAAATACTCCGACATTTATCTCTTGCTCTGAAAGGTTCTGCGGATTAGTTATTATTATTGGGTTATTGTTTGCGTCTGCAACATATCCGCCGTGTGAAGATACCAAAACAAACGAGCCGTTATTAAGCTCCTGCAAATTAAAGTTTCCGTCTCTTGTATATTTCACTTCTCCTGTTTCTGAAACAACCTTAAAGAAGCCATTCTTTTCAAGTATGGCAAAATCAAGTGTACGCTCTGTGCTTTTAATTGCAGACACGCCATATAATGTGTCTGTTTTTTGCAGCTTTGCACCGCTTCCAACGGTCAAATTATCTCCGTTACCTTTCATATTTGTATGTATGAGTTCCGAAAAAGATACCGTTGAAGGCTTATATCCTGTTGTTGAAACATTTGCAATGTTGTTTGCAACAACGTCCATTCCCTTTTGTATTTGCTGTGTGCCAACAGAAGATGTATAAAATGCTAAATTCATATATTTCACTCCTTACCAAACATAAATATCAAATTAATTAATCTTGCCTATTTCTGTTGTTGCCTTTTGAAGAGTTGTGTCATACATTTTTAAAATCTGAGAATGACTCTGCAACTCTCTTTGTGCAGCTATTGCGTTTGTTAATTCCTCTGCCATATCTATGTTTGAACCCTCAAGTGTGTTTCCTCTTATTTCAACATTTGCCTGTTGCGGATTTTCTGTTGATGTATAATATCCATCAACTACGGAAGTTAAATTGTCATAATTTTCAAAGCTATATACTGCAAGCGTATCGACATACTGTCCATTGGCATATACATTTCCGCTTGCATCAAACGATACATTTTCTGTTCCGACCTGTATAGGACCTCTTGCACCCAAGACTCTGTTTCCACCCTGAACCAAGTATCCTTGACTATCTAAATTAAAATCACCTTTTCTGGTATAGACAGTTCCGTTATTGGTTTGAAGTGCAAAAAATCCTTCGCCGACAATGGCGACATCAAGATTTCTATTTGTGCTTTTAAGCACTCCCTGAGTGTGGATAGAAGCAGTTTGGCTTACGGTTCTGGTCATAGATTTGTTGCCGATTACTGAGTTCGACTTATCTCCCGACATTGTCTTATTGACTCTTGACAAAACCATATTGTTAAAAGATTCTGTAACCACTACTTGCTTTTTATAGCCTGTTGTCTCTGCATTTGCTAAGTTGTTGGCAATAGAGCTAAGCACTTTATTTTGTGCCATT
>CAYMZO010000170.1:0-3059 GCA_964394885.1 uncultured Eubacteriales bacterium
AAATAATGCCAAAAGGAGAATAATATGACACCAGGATTATCTACCGCAAGTTTTTATCCTATGCCAACAGAAGAGGCATTGCTAACAGTTGGACAAATCGGATTTAAGTCGACAGAGATATTTTTTAATACAATATCAGAGCTTAGTCCAACCTTTTTAAAGCAGTTGGCAGACATACAAAATCAATACGGCATCAAGATTAATTCTGTGCATCCAATGGCATCTTTTGCAGAGTCATATATGCTTTTCAGTACATATGAAAGAAGATTTTACGATACTGTCGAATTGTATAAACGCTATTTTGATGCGGCAAATCAGCTTGGTGCAAGTGTGGTTGTTATACACGGGAGCAGGCTACCGGGAATTATACAATCAAAAGAATATTACGAACGTTTTTCAATGTTGATTGATGAGGGAATAAAGCAGGGGGTAACTGTTGCACACGAAAATGTTGTTGGAACTATGGGTCAGTCTCCTCAACTTATAGAAGAAATGATAAATGCAATAGGCGATAGATTTAAAATGGTTTTTGATATAAAACAAGCTGTTAGGTCTGGCTTCAAACCTATTGAATTTGCAGAAAAGTTTTACGATAGAATTGTTCAAGTACATATAAGCGACCATAATGATGAATATGATTGCTTGCCTCCGGGAGAAGGTAACTTTGATTTTAAACGTTTTATTGATTATATGACCGAAAAAAAATATGCAGGGGACTATGTAATTGAATTATATAGCAAGAGTTTTTCCAGCCTTAATCAATTAATAGCTTCAAAAGAGTATATTCAAAGTCTTAATTAGTATAAAATTTTTTATACTTGTAATCCTTATACAATATATGGTACAATAAATGTGATAATTTTTTGCAAAGATTAATAAATTTTGGATGTGATGTGAAATGAAGTGCCCATTCTGCAATTATGAGGAAAGTAAAGTAATTGATTCAAGGCCAACAGATGAGGGAGAAAGAATTCGTCGTCGTCGTGAATGCATCAAATGCGGAAAAAGATTTACTACTTATGAAATAATTGAAAGTGTCCCTCTTGTAGTAGTCAAAAAAGACAAGTCAAGAGAAGTTTTTGACAGACTTAAATTATTTAATGGAATGCTTCGTGCTTGTGAAAAGCGTCCGGTATCAATTGAAATGATTGAAAAGGCTGTTGATGAAATAGAAGTTTCGTTGCAAAACTCTCTTGATAGAGAGGTAACATCAGACCATATCGGTGAGCTTGCAATGGAAAAGCTAAAGGAAATTGACGAAGTTTCTTATGTTAGATTTGCTTCAGTATATAGGCAGTTTAAGGATATTAATACTTTTATGTCTGAGGTATCTAAGCTTCTTCAAGAAAAATAATCCAAGTAAAAATACATCTGTTACCCAATAAAAGATTGTAATACAGCATATTTATTATTCACACAATAAGTAAAGCCCTTGATGATTATCATCAAGGGCTTTTAATGTTCATAATGTGCAACTTATAAAATTAATAATGTTGTTTTATAAGTCTGTCTTTAAGAGGGCTTATTGCACCTCCGAATACTCCGCCAAGTGCTGCCTCAAGCAATCCATTTGTTAGGATTACAGTGCCAATTGCACCAAGCAAAAGTTCATATGACATCTGATTTGCAGCAGCATATTCTCTTCCAAAGAAAAGATAAATTCCTCCCAATACCAATAGAGTGTTGGTAAGGCTTCCAAGAATTCCTGCAACAGTACATATAATTCCAAATTTAGCTTTGGATTTTTTCTCACCCATTAGCTTTGAAAGACCATTGATGATAAGTCCTGTAACTGTACCTATAAGTATTCTTGGAACAAAACATATTACAATGCTCCAAAAGCTACCCTTGAAATCTCCAAAGGAGTAAAACGGGGTAAATACGAATGCTGTTACTGGGTTTGGCGGCATAAATGTCCAAACAATAAAGCTGAACAGACCAAAAAAGAATCCCATCAATGTACCTGATTTCGTGCCAAGTAAAACTGTGGTCATAATAACAGGTATTGCTGAAAGGGTGGCTACCAGTGGTCCTATTGGTAAAGAACCAAGTGGTGTGAAGCACACAATTGCTTCAATTGCTAAAAGCAATGAGAACTGTGTTAGGAAAAGAACTTTGCTGTGATTTTCGCTGGTTTGATTTGACAATTTATATTCCTCCTTGCTGTTACTCCCAAATTGGGATGCAACGCAAAATTTAGCAAAATAAATTTATTAAATAAAACATAAATTACTTTATATTGTTTTTATCATATATTAATTTTAATCCCTCAAGCAGAAGATCGTTATTAAGAATAACATCTCTTTTACAATGTGAGATTATTTCCTTGGCAATTCCTCCGGTGGCAACAACAGTTTTGACAGGAACTTTAAGCTCCTTTTCAATTCTATCACATAGACCGTCAAGCATATCTGCAGTTCCGTAAACAATTCCTGCACGCATACAGTCGATATTGTTTGTTCCGATTGTATGTGTAGGAGATTCAAGACTTATGTGTGGAAGTTGAGATGCTCCATTAGATAATGCCATTATTGAAATTTCAACACCGGGAGAAATTGTGCATCCTCTAAATGCACCGGTAGAATCAAGAACGCTGATCTTTGTGGCAGTGCCTAAGTCCATTATAAGGCAAGGTAAAGGGTATTTTGCAATAGCAGCAATAGCACCCGCAACAAGATCAGCTCCGAGATAAGCAGGACTGTCAACACGGATGTCAAGACCGGTCTTTATTCCAGGTCCAACAACTATTGGATTATGACCAGTAACCTTTTTTACTGCGTGCTTTAACGCCACAGTTATTTCAGGAACAACTGAGCTTAAAACAGCACCATTAAATTGTACGGACTTGCAGTGATGAAGAGAAAATATGCTGTTTATGTCAATAGCAAACTGATCTTCAGTTCTAGAATGGTCTGTTGCCAAACGTGAAACAAAAAGTAATTTGTCTCCGTCGTAAACTCCCATAGTAATATTGGTATTCCCAGCATCTAAAACTAAAATCAAGTTAATTATCCTCCTAAATACTAATTATACAATATACTTGATAATTTGAATTTAAT
>CAYMZO010000171.1:0-3002 GCA_964394885.1 uncultured Eubacteriales bacterium
TGCGTATGGCTCGTGAACTTAAAGCAGGACACGTGATGACAGTAGAGCCAGGTTATATTTTCTCCAAGCAATGAAGAGAGATGTATCGGTCTTGTTGTACAGGGTAGTGCAGCTGTTTCTAAGGGGATAGATAATCAGGTTATAATCAGTAAACTTCAAGAGGGAGATATGTTTGGAGCAGTTACTCTGTTTTCAAGCTATGATTTCTTTGTAAATACGATTACCGCAATTAGTGGCTGTGTTGTCCTGCTCTTTTCTTATGAGTCTGTTATGCAAGTGATGCACAAGGAACCGGAAGTTTGGAAGAGCTACATACAGTATTTGTCAGACAGAATATATTTTTTAAATGATAGAATAGATGAATTTACGGCAAGCAATATTGTCGGCAGGCTTGCAATGTATATTGATGAGGCTTCAAACGGCAGAGATAAATTTAAACTTAATGTAAGTGTTATAACGCTTTCAAAACAGCTCGACATCGGTCGTTCATCTCTTTATCGTGCTTTTGATAGGCTCGAAGAAATCGGAGCAATAAAGAAAGACGGAAAAGAGATTGCAATATTAAACAGAGAAAAATTAATCGAGTACGAGAAATGAGAGGAGTTATTTTTATGAAGCACAGCAAAAAAATCATAGCGATTTTTATGGCAATGGCAATGTTATTTGCACTGTCAGCCTGCAAAAACAAAAAGACAGAGGATGTAAACGCAACAAGTAAACCTACAACAGCACAAAAGCAGACAGTTAGTATTGCAGCGTTAAAAGGCCCAACAGGAATGGGAATTTCAAAGCTTGCAAAAGATTCCAAAGATTCAAAAACTCAGAATAATTACGATGTTACAATAGCTTCATCACCGGAAGATATTGTGTCAATGGTTTCAAGCGGAAAAGTAAATATGGCAATGTGTCCTCTTAATATGGCAGCCGTTCTTTACAACAAGACAAATAAAAATGTAAAGATGCTCGCTGTAAATACTTTGGGTGTACTTTACATACTTGAAAACGGAAACACAATAAACGACATTAAGGATTTAAAGGGAAAGACAATCTATGCAACCGGTCAGGGTTCAACTCCCGAATATGTTCTCAACTACATACTTGAAAAAAATGGCCTTAAGGTTGGCACAGATGTTAAGATAGAATACAAGAGCGAGCATAGTGAGCTTGCAGCACTTGCGGCATCAGGAGAAGTTAGTATTTGTATGTTGCCTGAGCCGAATGTTACCGCTGCAACAGCACAAAATCAAAATTTAAGAATAGCAATCGACCTTACAAAAGAGTGGGAAAAGATAAACGGTGAGGACAGTACACTTGCACAAGGTTGCATTATTGTAAATGCAGAGTTCTTGAAAAATAACGAAAAAGCTGTTAAAGTATTCTTAGATGAATATAAAAAATCTGTTGATTTTGTCAATTCAAATAAAGAAGAAGCAGCCAAGTATATTGTTGAGCTGGGAATATTGCCTAAAGAGGCATTGGCGATAAAAGCAATTCCAAATTGTAATATAACCTTTATAGCAGGTTCGGAAATGAAGAAGGTTGTACAGCTAAATCTTCAAATGCTTTATGACAGTAATCCACAATCGGTTGGAAAGGTGTTGCCGGATGACAACTTCTACTACAACGCAAAATGATAAAATTAAAAATGGAATAAAAAAGCTCCTTGTCATTTTATTTTGGTTAGGAGTTTGGCAAGTGCTATATTTAACAGTTAAGCAGGAGATACTTCTTGTATCTCCTGCCCAAGTTTTTTTTAGATTAATTGAGCTTGTAAAGACAAATTCATTCTGGGTTTCAACCTTTCGGTCGTTGCTAAGAATAATGGAAGGTTATCTGCTTGCAATAGCAGTAGGAACTTTGCTTGCGGTTTTAACAACAAAATTTAAAATAGTCAACGATTTGTTGTATCCCATTCTTAGCATAATAAAGGCAACACCTGTTGCATCGTTTATTATACTTGCACTTGTTTGGATAGGCAGAGATAATGTGCCGATGTTTATATCATTCTTAATGGTTATGCCTATGGTATGGTCAAATGTAAGCACGGGAATAAAGTCTGTTGACGGTCAGCTTGTTGAAATGGCAAATGCTTTTGATATGAATAAATCAAAAACCATAAGATACATATATGTACCAAGTGTTATGCCGTCATTTTTAAGTGCTTGTACAACAGGCCTTGGATTTGCGTGGAAATCGGGAATTGCAGCAGAGGTTATAAGTACTCCCGAACATTCAATAGGAACACATCTTTTTAATGCAAAAATATATATAGAAACGTGCGATTTGTTTGCGTGGACAATTGTAGTTGTCTTGCTCAGCGTTATAATTGAAAAAATCCTTGTTCGACTTCTTAATAAGGTTGCAGGAAGGCAGGGCAAAAAAGTATGATTAAAATACAAAACTTGAATAAGAGTTTTGATGAAAAGACAATTATTCAAAACTTGAATCTTGATATTGAGAAAAATAATATAACCTGCCTTTTTTCAGAATCCGGAACAGGAAAAACAACTTTTCTCAAAATTTTATCCGGACTTATAAAATCTGACGATGGCTCTGTAAGCAATGTTTCAAGCGTGTCTGTAACATTCCAGGAGGACAGACTGTTGCCGTGGCTTACTGCAAGCCAAAATATAGAAATAGTATCGTCAAAAGAAAAAGCAGAAAGACTGCTAAAAGAAGTTGTGCTTGAAGATAAGGCAGACAAATATCCGAATGAGCTTAGCGGAGGAATGTGTAGGAGAGTTGCACTTGCAAGAAGTCTTGCACACGAAAGCGATACTCTTATATTGGATGAACCGTTTAAAGGGCTTGACCAAAAGTTAAAAACAAAAATGTTTGAATTAATATTAAGCTTCAGAGAAAAAAGGACAATCATAATAACATCCCACGATGTTTCAGACGTTGCATATCTTGCAGACAGAGTTTTATGTTTTTCAAATGTAGGATTTAATGTTTTAAAAGATATTGAATTTGACACCCCACAGCTTAATAGAGATGAAAAA
>CAYMZO010000172.1:0-2967 GCA_964394885.1 uncultured Eubacteriales bacterium
GTTTCCTGAATATTTTAACACGTTTTAAGAAAATATAAAAGATAAAAGCAAATTTAATTAAATATATTGTTAAACTATTGACAAACGGTTTTGAATATAATAATATATTCATAGAACCTAATTCGGTGAAATAATTAGGTGAAAATTATTTTAAAAAATAGGAGGACTTGTTATGCATTTTGACGCAATAATTATCGGTGCAGGTAACGGCGGACTGTCTGCAGCAACAAAGCTTGCAATTAACGGTAAAAAAGTAATGGTACTCGAAAAGCACAACATTCCCGGTGGTTGCGGCACATCTTTTCGTCGAGGACGATTTGAGTTTGAGGTCGCATTGCATCAGTTAAATGGAATGAATACCTTTGAAAATCCGGGACCACTTCGTAAACTGTTCAGAGAATATGGAATAGAAGATAAAATTGAGTGGATTCCTATTGAATCATTGTATCAGGTTAATCTTCCCGGTGGAGTAGACGTATCTGTGCCATCTAACAGAAAAGACGCAGAAAATGTTCTTATCGAACGTTTCCCAAATGAAAAGGAAAATATATTAAAATATTTTGAAACTGTTTTTAAATTCAGTGAAGAGTCAGAAGCTTTTGCTAAGATGCAGGCTGAATCCACAGGAGAGCCAAGTGAATTTAAAAAATTCTTGGTAAAAAATCTTTTTGCAAAGAAATTCCCAACACTTGCAAAGTATGCACTTTGCAGTACTCAGGAAGTTATGGATGAATTCTTTAAAACAAAAGAGCTTCAGCTTTGCCTTAATGCATATTGGTGCTTTATGGGTATGCCACCAGAACGTTTCCCGTTTTCAATAAATGCACGTTGCACAGCACTTTATATAGCTGATAAGCCTTACTATCTTCGTGGTGGTTCACAGGTTATGTCTCAGGCTCTTGCAGATGTTATCCGTAAAAATAACGGAGTTGTTAAATATAACTGCGGTGCATCAGAAATACTCGTTAAGAATAATAAGGCTTATGGAGTAATTGACGATAACGGAGTAGAATACACTTGTGATTATATTGTTTCGGGCATTTCTCCGATAGACACATATTTTAAGCTTATAAAAAAAGAAGATGTTCCTGAAAGTGCAAAGGAATATCTTGCACCATATACAGTAGGTATTTCTGCACTCACTTGTTTTATAGGACTTGATTGTTCTCCGGCAGAAATCGGTTACACTGATTCTTTTAACCTTACCTATGAAAATCTTGATTGCAACGCAGCCTTTGAAAACGCTTACAAGCTTATGCCTGATGTTGACCCTATGATTAACACCTGCTATACGGTTGACGACCCGAGAGTTTCTCCGGAGGGTACAAGCGTAATTACTGCCGGTACACTTAAATATGGTAAGCCTTGGATGGAGCTTTCTCCGGAGGAGTACCACGAGACAAAGTATAAGGCAGGACAGATGATTATAGATAGACTTGAGGAAAGATATCCGGGCATCAAGGACCACGTTGAGGAATTTGAAGTTGCAACTCCTCTTACCCATATGAGATATCTAAATCACCCCGAAGGTGCTATTTATGGCTTTGAGCAGGATTTAAAGTCAAGCGTATTTTTCTTTCCTCGTGAAGAGCAAATTGAAAATCTTACCTTTGCAAACGGCTGGGTAAATATTTGTGGATTTGGACCAAACTATTTGTATGGCAGTCAGGTTGCTGAAAGTATACTTAAAAAGGAGGCAAAATAAATGGCTGATTTAAAAGAAATGATTATAAGCAAATTGCCTCATGGCAAGGAGACTTTACAAGAGATTAAGGATTGCAGAAAAAACGGACATAATTATGAGCTGGAAAAAGGCAGAGCTGAAGGAATAGTAAAAAAATATCATCCTCACGATATTGAGCTTAAGGTTTCTGAGATAATTGAAGTAAATAAAAATGCAAAGACCTTTAGACTTGTACCTGTAAGTGGCACTTTGCCTGTTTTCCAAGCAGGACAATATATCAACATCTTTGCTGAAATTGATGGAGTAAGAACAAGCCGTCCTTACAGTATTTCTTCATCACCACGTCAGCGTTCATATTATGAGATTACAGTCGCAAGAATTGCAACAGGTTTTGTTTCAGACTTTTTCCTTGATAAAGTTAAGGTCGGAGATGTATTTACAGCTAACGGACCTGCCGGTGTATTCTGCTTTAATCCGGTATTCCACAGCAAAAAGCAAGTGTTTCTTGCAGGAGGAAGCGGTATAACTCCATTTATGAGTATGAGCCGTGAAATACTCCAATCCGAGCTTGACAGAGAAATTTATCTTATATACGGTTGCAGAAATGAAGAAGCTGTTTTCTTTAAAAAAGAGCTTGAAGATATGGCTGCACGTCATAAAAACTTCAATTTTGAATTGGTGCTTTCTGAACCAAATGCAGACTATAAAGGAAAAACAGGATTTATTGATGCACAGTGCATAAAGGATATTGTTGGAGACACAACCGACAAGACCTATTATATCTGTGGACCACAGATAATGAATGACTTTGTTGTAAATGAGCTTAAAAAGCTTAATGTTGCGTCCCGTATGATAAGACGTGAGATGTTTGGTGCACGTCAGGATATAAACAACGAACCGAGCTGGCCGGCAGAGCTTACAGGCAAGGAAACATTTAAGGTTACAATAAATGGCGGAGAAAAAGAAATCTCTGCAATAAGTGGTGAAAGCTTGCTTACAGCACTTGAACGTAGCGGAGTAAGAGTAAATGTTTGTTGCCGTAGCGGTGAATGCAGCCTGTGCCGTATTCAGCTTGTTGATGGCAAGGTGTTTATGCCAAGAGGAGTTCTTCTTCGTCATGCAGATGAAAAGTTTGGATATATTCATTCCTGCAAAGCATATCCGATTTCAGATGTGTCAATCTATATCTGATTTATTTTGACAACATATTTTCTCTTTACAGAGTGGTTAGATTTTTATGTCTAATCACTCTGTTTTTATATTTTTGAACTATTTCTATATTT
>CAYMZO010000173.1:0-2921 GCA_964394885.1 uncultured Eubacteriales bacterium
GAGTAAACCTGCCAGCAATCGGATTTCTCTCTTCCGATTAGGTTGCTTAAAGAATAACATCCAATTGTAAACAGAAAATACCAATACGGTAAACAAATATTAAACTAATTATGAATTAAATTTAAACGAATGAATAGTTTTAGTTTTTAGTTAGATTAACTGTTAAAGTTGCACAAAAATATGCAAAATACACAAAATAAAAACAAGGCGAAGAGGATTTTCCTTTTTAAAACATTAATATTTGAAGTGGATTTTATGCAGAAAAACGCAACATCCTAAGAATAAAAAACAAAAATAAAAAAGCACCGACTTTTGTCGATGCCTTTGAAAAGACTTAAAATCAGTCTGATGTGTATGGAATAAGAGCTACGTGTCTTGCACGCTTAATAGCAGATGTGAGCTCACGCTGATGATAAGCACAAGTACCTGTTACTCTGCGAGGAAGAATCTTTGCTCTGTCAGATGTAAACTTACGAAGACGGTTAATGTCTTTGTAGTCAATAGTATCAACTTTTTCAACACAGAAAGCACAAACCTTCTTGCGAGCTTTTCTGTTAGGACGTCTGTCGTTTTTATCGTATGCCATAATTGGTTAACCTCCTTTTAGTATAGTGATGATTTTACCGAGCTGTTAAAACGGAAGGTCATCGTCGCCCTCAATCATTTCAAAGTCGCCTGAATCGGCAGTTGAAAATGATGGAGCAGGAGCAGATGGAGCGGAAACAGCTGAAGGCATTGGAGAAGCTGAGTTTGTTTCATTCTTACCACCACAGAAACTTACATTGTCTGCAACAATTTCAACGGCAGTACGCTTATTTCCCTGCTTATCCTCATAACTACGGGTTTGGATAGAACCTTGAACCGCAATCATAGAACCCTTGTGGAAATAGCGGGTAACAAAATCTGCTGTGCCACGCCAAGCAACAACGTTAATAAAATCCGCTTGTCTTTGTTCTCCGGCTTTGACAAATGAACGGTCAACAGCAACAGTAAAGGATGTTACGGAAAGACCCGTATTGGTTGTGCGAAGCTCAGGGTCGGCAGTAAGTCTGCCCATAATAACTGCACAATTTAACATTTTACATCCTCCTTATTACTTCGCGATGTTAAGAAAACGAAGTACGCCGTCAGTGATTTTGAGAATACGCTCAAATTCAGCAGGGAAATCAGGAGCAGCTGAATACTCGATGAGAACGTAGTAACCGTCGGGCTCGTCGTTGATTGGATATGCAAGCTTACGCTTACCCCATTCATCAACTTTGCCGATGGTGCCGTCTTTCTCAATCAAAGCCTTAAACTTCTCAACTAATTCCTTTGCGGCATCATCACCGTTACGAAGTGAAAAAACCAACATAGCTTCATAGTTTTTGTTTGCTGACATTATTAAAAGCACCTCCTTCTGGTCTTTGGCCCCTAAAGTTCTTAGGAGCAAGGATAGCTGTAATATACTAAAAATGGACATAGCTATACAGCGGAGTATCATTATAACAGTAATTTTATTATAAGTCAATGAAATTATGTTTTTGAAAATTTTTTAAATTTTGTCTTTTAAATAAATATAATTGCTGCTGTAATTGGTTTTCCCCCGTGTTGCTTTTCTTTGGTTCGTTTCTTTTGCAACAAAAGAAATTAACATACACCCAACACCCAAAAACAAAAGCCTGATTCATTACAAATCAGGCTTCAAAGTTTAATTTTTTGAAAGAGCTTCAAGCGACTGCATTTTTAAAAATGCATTTATAAAGCCATCAAGGTCTCCGTCCATAACAGCGTTAATGTTGCCCATTTCAAAGTTTGTTCGGTGGTCCTTAACAAGGGTGTAAGGCATAAAGACGTAAGAACGAATTTGGCTTCCCCAGCCGATTTCCTTATGTTCACCTTTAATATCGTCAATCTTTTCAAGATGCTCACGCTCTTTGATTTCAACAAGTTTTGATTTAAGCATACGCATTGCAACTTCTCTGTTTTGGTGCTGGCTTCTTTCGACCTGACAAGAGACAACAATGCCTGTCGGAATGTGTGTAAGACGAACGGCAGAAGATGTCTTATTAACCTTTTGTCCGCCTGCACCACTTGCACGATAATAGTCAATTTTAATATCATCGGGGCTGATTTCAACTTCAATTGTGTCGTCGATTTCAGGCATAACTTCGAGCGATGCAAAAGAGGTGTGCCTTCTTCCTGAAGAGTCAAACGGAGAAACACGTACAAGCCTGTGAACACCGGTTTCACTTTTTAAATATCCATAGGCATTTTCACCCTCGATAAGAATTGTTGCAGACTTAAGACCTGCTTCATCACCGTCCAGAAAGTCGAGAGTGCTGACTTTAAACCCGTGTCTTTCACCCCAGCGATTATACATACGGAAAAGCATTTGAGCCCAGTCCTGAGCTTCTGTTCCGCCTGCACCGGCATGAAAGGTAAGAATGGCATTGTTGTTGTCAAACTCACCTGAAAGAAGAGTTGAAAGAGTCATTTTTTCAAGCTCTGCTTTAATTGCGTCAACGCCTTCCCTGCATTCGGAAAGCATTGATTCGTCCTCTTCTTCATCAGAAAGTTCAATCATCACCAAAGCGTCATCAAAGGCACTTTTTAAATTTTCGTAAGCTGCAATTTTGTTTTTTAGCATACTTGTACGCTGCAAAACCTTTTGAGAACCTGCAAGGTCGTCCCAAAAACCATCTTGAGCAGCCTGGTTTTCAAGTTCTTCAACCTCAGTTCTCATTTTTTCAAGACCCAAGGCTTCCTGAAGTTCCTCGAGAGGTTTTTCATTTTCAAGCAATTCAAGACGTAATTCTTCAAATGCCAACATTATAATCAATCCTTAAATAAAAAGTATTTAACATAACTTAACTTATAGTATTATATTAAAACATAGGAGTGTTGTAAAGATATTTTTGGCGGTCAAGTATGTCAATAAC
>CAYMZO010000174.1:0-2917 GCA_964394885.1 uncultured Eubacteriales bacterium
TTAGCAAAAAGAACTTGTTGCAAACAAAAAAATAAAAAATGCCAGATAAAACTGACATTTTTATATAATCTTATTTATGTAATAAACCGATTGACATAGCGTTTTGAGCACCGTGAGAAGCAACTACGCATCCGCAGGTTCCAACAAAGATTTCTTTAAATTTATAATTTTTCTTTATGTATTTTACGATGAGTTCCACTCGTTCATCTGAAAGTCCGGTATGTGCAATCATTATTCGTTGCATATCAATATTTCCTGTATTCATTCTGTCGTCTATATATTGAGTATGTACGTTTTCAAGCTTTCCTCTGTACTTTTTACCGATTTGCATTTTTTCCGCTTATTAAATCAATGCACGGCTTTATTCCGAGAATGTTTGCACCGAATGCAGTAAGAGCAGAACACCTGCCACCCTTTTTCAAAAACTCCATAGTATCGATTGTAAATGTCATATCGAGTTTTGGAACAAGTGTTTCAATTTCCTGGGAAATTTCTCTGGCAGATTTACCTTCATTTCTCAGCTCGGCAGCACGAATAACAAGATGTCCAACGCACAGGGTAAGAGACTTAGAATCCACTATGTAAATTTCAGCACCTTCTTCTCGTAATTCTTCGGCAGCAATAAGTGCATTTTGATAGCAGGAAGAGAGTCCGGAACTAAAATTAATATGAACTATACTTGCACCTTTATCAGTATACTTCTTGAAGAAATCAGTGTATTCTGCAATGGCAACGGCAGAGGTAGTTGGCAAAATACTTTTTTCTTTGTATGTGTCAAATATATCAAAGATAGTAATATCTTGTCCGTCCAAATAATCTTTCCCGTCTAAAAAAACGTGAAGAGATGCAACGCCGATGCTGTACTTTTCAGCAAGCTCAGGTGTAATATCGGACGCACTGTCTGTTGTAATTACGACTGGTTTAATCATAGATTTTTCTCCTTTTAAATGTTCTGTATTTAGTTAGTACCAACAGTTAAATATCAATTGTTACTTCAACCGGACAGTGGTCTGAGCCATAAATATCCGAATGAATTTTTGCATCACACATATTTTCGGCAATTCTGTTTGAAACACAAAAATAATCAATTCTCCATCCCGCATTATTTGCACGGGCGTTAAATCTGTACGACCACCAAGAATAAGCAGCCTCTAAATCAGGATAAAAGTATCTAAATGAATCTGTAAATCCGGAGTCAAGAAGAATAGAAAACTTTTCTCGTTCTTCATTTGAAAAGCCCGGTTTTCCAACATTAGGCTTAGGATTTTTAAGGTCTATTTCCTTATGAGCAACATTAAGGTCTCCACAGAAAATCACAGGTTTTTTTGAATCAAGCTCCAAAAGGTATGCTCTGAATTTATCTTCCCAGTCCATTCTGAAATCAAGACGTTTTAACTCTTCCTGAGCGTTTGGAGTATATACGGTAACAACATAAAATTTTTCAAATTCAAGAGTTATGGCTCTTCCTTCATTGTCGTGCAACTCGCTTCCAATACCATAGGAAACTGAAATAGGCTCTTGCTTTGAAAAAACAGCAGTTCCGGAATAACCTTTTTTAACGGCATAATTCCAGTATTGATTGTATCCTTTAAGTGGCAAATCTATTTGACCTTCCTGAAGCTTTGTTTCCTGCAAGCAAAAAACATCTGCATCAAGATTGTAAAAGCTGTTCAAAAAATCTTTTTGAACGCAGGCTCTTATTCCGTTTACGTTCCAAGAAATAAAACGTTTCATAAAAAACTCCTTATATTCTTATGATAAAGGTGTTACCATCCTGCGGTCTTGCAGTTCTGCTGATGCTCAGAGAATGTTTTAGCATAATAGTAAGCACCTGTGTTTTTATCTGTAACAAAAAAGTAATAGTCTGTTTCATCCGGATAAAGAGCTGCATTTATCGCTGCTCTGCCGGGGTTACAAATTGCACCCACGGGAAGACCGGATATAGAATAGGTATTGTAATACTGATAATAAAAATTACGCTGATTTTCATCTGTAATTATTGATGCCAGTTTTTCTTTGATATATAAAATCGTTACATCGCTTTCAAGCTTTTTATATGAAGAGTTTAATCTATTATGAAAAACAGAAGAAACCTTTTTCATTTCGGCAGGATTTCCTGCTTCACTTTGAATGACAGATGCGAGCGTAATTATTTCATCCATAGTATAACCAAGTTCAGCGGCTCTTGCTATGTCTTCATCGGTTATTTTAGAACTTGTATTTTTAAGGAAACGAAAAAGGGCGTTTTCTGCACCTTCTCCAACATAAAAATCATATGTATCAGGGAAGATATATCCCTCCAAAAGGAAAACACGATTTTCACCGTTCTTTATTTCAGAAGCAAGCGGAAAATTTTCGGGAGCTTTTTTTGTAAGAGCAATAAAATCGTTTGCGGAACAAACACCCTTACTCTCAAGAAGCTGTGCGATTTGAAGTACGTTATATCCCTCCGGAAAAGTTATTCTAACGCTTGGCTTTTCAGTTGTTGTAGGGTTGTTGCCGGCTCTGTTGTTGCAGGCAACTAAAGAAAAAGAAAGGCTAATAAGAAGTAAAGTTGCTATAAACCTTTTCAATAAATCACATCCATAAAATAAAAATCTTTAATATAATTGTACACAAAATCAGTTGGGATATCAAGAAAAACGTCGAAAAAGAAAAATGAATATGTAACATTTATGTTTATAGTGCTTTGCTTAGACGCCATAGTTTTATTATATTTTTAGATAATATGATAGATTTTGCCAACTTTTATAAAAGATAAGAGGAAGTTTTATCTGCCAAATTTTTACACTGTTTAAAAAACAAAAAGATATTTTTTAAAGTAAAATATTTAAAATTAAAACTTGTTAAAATGACACTTCTAATTGTAAAAAATGTTTTGAAAAACCTATGTACGTCATTTTCTATAATAGGCAGG
>CAYMZO010000175.1:0-2904 GCA_964394885.1 uncultured Eubacteriales bacterium
CGCCCGTATAGCCTGCGGAATTATCTCCTGCGGAACGGCTGCCGGTTTACATTGTACATCGATCCAATTTCCTTTCCGATCAAACTCTACAGATGTACCGTCTGTAAAAATTACCTTATACTCTTTATCAAACCAATCTTGATCTACTTTAGCATAAGAAACTTCTTTGGCTGAGAAATATTTCTCTACAAATTGTTGTGCTGCTCGTGGCATCTGATTGACAGAAATAGCCTTGTCGTTACCGGCAAAAGCAAACATGTGCATGGTAAAAATAGCGGTTAGTGTAAAGAATAACTTTTTCATAATCTGTCTATTTTTAATGTTTGTAATTCTGTTTTGGTATTATTTATATGACAAAGGTGAGATACAAATCTGAAAAGATTATGAAAATTCAAACTTTCTGGAATTTTTTTTACTGTAAAAAATCTCTGATTTGATTTAAAAGATTGGCTATTAGCAGAATTAAGAGTTTGCAAAGTGTCAAGGTAACGATTTGGAGACCTATCTAATTCAATGATACTCCATACTTTGCATAACGTCAAATAACCTATTACAAAGGTAGCAAATATATTTCAAACGTCAATAGAATATTTTACCTTTCTATGTAGAGTAGAGTCGCCTCGCAAGGGCGACTTTTCTTATTTCTCCATATCCCAAGACTTAAAAATTCTCGAAATACTCTTAGATATTTTCGATCTGCCTCTTTTGGCGTGAACCCTCCACAATATGCTATGACTTTGACTGTCGAGATCGGTGTTTCATTCTCAGTGGCAAAGGTATTTACGGGTTTTTCACGGGCAAAAAAGGTAGCGACAGAGCCGTTTGTGTAACAATCTCCACGCCTCCAATTCTGTGATCTGCACCCAGAAAGTTGGACGGATTATTTTTATATATTTATATTGGTCATTTTTCTATATTTTATAGGAGATAATCCGTTAAGAGACAGCTTAATCCTGTCATTATTATAGTATTTGATATATTGTTCCAATTCTCGTTTGAACTCATCAAATGACTTGAACTTCTGCAAATATAGTAATTCAGACTTTAACAACCCAAAAAAGTTTTCCATTACAGCATTGTCAAGACAGTTCCCTTTTCTGGACATACTTTGTTTTATGCCCTTATTCTTGATCATTGTTTGATAAGCCTGATGCTTGTAATGCCAGCCCTGATCTGAATGTAATATAAGATCTGTATTATCCTTTATTTTTGTAAAAGCCTTTTTCAGCATTCCAGTGACCATTTTTAAGTCCGGTCTGAAAGATATTGAGTACGTTATAATTTCTCTATTGTATAAGTCCATAATTGGAGACAAATAGTATTTCAGCCCGAAAAGAGAAAATTGGGTGACATCGGTAACCCATTTTTGATTAGGACTTTTTGCTTTGAAATCCCTATGTAGCAAATTAGGTGCAGCTTCACCAAATTCCCCTTTATAAGACCTGTATTTCTTAATTCTTACCATACATTTCAGACCACATTCATGCATTATTTTCAAGACGGTCTTATGGTTGATACAATACCCCTGGTTGTAGAGTTCCAAGGTTATACGCCTGTAACCATACCGTCCTTTATGTTTGTGGAAAATCTTTGTAATTATCTTCTTCACATCTCTATATTTATCTTCCATACCCAAATTTCCTATATTGTAGTAGAATGTACTCCGTGCCATTCCTGCAACTTTCAATAGCGTAGAAAGCTCGTGTTCTTGCCTTAATTCTTGAATGGCGGCTGCTCGTTCCCGTTCTCTTGGGAGAGCCTTTCCTGAACTAAGGCTTGCAATTTTTTTAAGTAGGCGTTCTCTGCTTTAAGGTATTCGACTTCTTTCAAAAGAGCCTTGGTTTGAGGATCTAAAGTCTTTTCTTGCTTTACTTTCTTCCGACTTTTCATGGTTTCTTGCCACATTTTACTGTCTTTGTATAATACGGCACTTCCATGAGAATCGTAGAGTCTTTTCCACGAAAGAACCGTACTCGGACTGGGGATGCCGTATTTTAATGCTGTATCATACAAAGTTAATCGGTTTTTATACATATCCTCTATTACTTTAGTTTTAAATTCGCCAGAATAACTAAAATTCCGCATTCGTAACCCGGATTCACCATAGCGTTCATACATAGAAACCCAATATTTTACCTGCATATGGTCTGCGCCAATTATTTTACTTGCTTCACGAACAGACACATGTTCATTGAGAACTTTTTGTACAGCTAATAAGCGATCTTCAAAAGTATGCTTCTTATACTGCCTTTTTTCTAATGTAAACATAACTTTTAAACTTTGTTATGTCCAACTTTCTGGGTGCAGATCATCTGTCGGGTAGTATTCTTCCCCAAAACCTTGTTTGCCCTAAACCCTACACCATTTATGCCCCTGAAACGAAAACGACCGACCCGACGGAAAGACGCATAAAAAAAATGTCGGATTCACAAGAGGCAGAAAATAAAATGAAACTCAACACCCTCACCTCAAGAATCCGCATAAACTTAAAAAAACAACAACGATGAAAAGGTGGATAAAAATAGCGGTTTTGGCACTTGTTGCCGTTGCAGGTTCAACCCTTATAGGTGGTAGCCTTTGGATATGGCTTACCGGGATGATGGTCGGCAGGTTTGTAATACAGTTGCTTTTTACCATAGCATTGGCAGTCTTGATTTACGTCCTGTTTTATGCTCTTGTCATCGGTGGAATATTTTGGTTATTAATTTCTTAAAACATACAGTCATGAGTTTTTTAGTAGACACACAGAAGTTACACGATTTTGTAACCCTAAGCAAAAATGAGTTTTTGAACAGACACCCACAGGTTAGCGAACAGCAGTATGACTATGCGGTGGCAGTATATAACTTAATCTAACAGCACCATGAGAGCAAGACGAGGAAAAACAGTAGCACAGCAATGTAA
>CAYMZO010000176.1:0-2904 GCA_964394885.1 uncultured Eubacteriales bacterium
AGTTGCACCAAGTGCAGTTTCCTGTACATCATAAAATCCAAGCTTTTTTAATGCTTTTTTTAGAGAAGATATATTTTTTCCGTTATAATTTGCAACAAAAGAAGGAGCAATGCTTGCATATACTTGATACCCGTCTTCTATAAATTGCTTTACAACCGAAATATCATTTCTTACCTCTTTAGCATTTTGCGGACAATTAACAAAGCAATGACCGCAAAGTATGCAGTCATCTGAAATGATATTTGCTTGACCGGAAGAAAATTTTATTGATTTAACAGGACAATTTCTAATACATTTGTAGCAATTTTTACAATTGGATTTTTTCAAATTTAAACATTTACTCATCAAAATCACCTTAATTTTATAAAATACTACATTATAATTAAATTATAACATTATTTCATTGTCATAACAATAAAACTAACATTATAAATAAACAAATATTAAAAAGAGCCTAACAACATAAAAGCTGTTAGGCATTTTTATATTTATTATTTTTCAGTTAATTTTCGTCCCATTAGCACTCCCATAACGGATGCCATCATAAGTCCCCTTGTCCATCCACTTGAATCGCCAAGACAACTTAAACCATCAATATTTGTATTAAAGTCTTTATCCATTTTTACACGGTTACTGTAAAACTTAAGTTCAGGAGAATACAAGAGTGTTTCAATTGATGCAAATCCAGGTACAACGTGGTCAACAGCCTGAATAAAGTTGATGATATTAATCATCGCTCTGTATGGCATTGCAGCAGTAATATCACCTGCAACTGCATCCGGCAATGTTGGTTTAATGTTTGATTGCTCAAGCTCTTTTTGCCAAGTTCTCTTTCCGTCAAGAATATCGCCAAAACGCTGAACAAGGATATGACCTGCGCCCAACATATTTGTAAGTTCTCCAACCTTCTGTGCATACTCTATCGGTTGATTAAATGGTTCATTAAAATTGTGAGAACAAAGAATTGCCAGATTGGTATTTTTAGATTTTAAATCTTTGTATGAATGTCCGTTAACAACTGCAAGGTCATTATCATAGTTTTCCTGGCTTACAAATCCACCAGGATTTTGGCAAAATGTTCTAACCTTATTTTTAAATGGTTTTGGATAGCCAATAAGCTTTGATTCATATAAAACATTGTTGACCTTTTCCATAATTTCATTTCTAACCTCAACACGAACACCAATATCAACAGTGCCGGGCTCGTGTGCAATATCGTTCTCTGCACAAATTTTTTCAAGCCAATCTGCTCCTCTGCGTCCTGTTGCAACGATGGTGTTATCAGCAAAAACTTCGTGAGATTCTTTTTGGTTTGTAATATTTATTCCAACACATTTTTTATCTTTAAGTATAAGGTTTGTGCATTCAAAACCAAACATAATTTCAACACCGTTTTGAATTAAATACTGCTCAATAGAATAGTAAATTTCCTGAGCCTTTTCAGTTCCCAAATGACGTATAGGACAATCCACTAATTTAAGTCCTGCTTGAATTGCACGTTTTCTTATTTCCTTAACCTCTTCGGTATTGCTTACGCCCTCAACGTGTTCATCTGCACCAAATTCAAGATATATTTTATCTGTATAATCAATAGTTTCTTGTGCAAGAGATTCTCCAATAAGTTGAGGTAAATCTCCACCTACATCTGAACTTAGAGAAAGTTTTCCGTCGGAAAAAGCACCTGCGCCAGAAAACCCGGTTGTGATATGACAGTAGGGTTTACAATTAACGCACTTTTTTGTTTTATCTTTGGGACATTTTCTGTTTTCTATTGCACTGCCCTTTTCAACAATTAATATTTTTTTCTTGCTACCTTGTCTAATCATTTCGAGTGCAGTAAATATTCCAGCCGGTCCTGCTCCAACAATTACAACATCTTTTTTCATTGCAAATCCTCCAGATATTTTGGCATAAAAATAACCACCTTAATTTTGCTATACTATTCCCCTAAGGGACAAATTATAGTCAACTGTTAAGGCAGTTGGTAGAAACATTCACCCATATATGAATTTATATAATTAACATCCTTATTAATATTATACTAATCGTACCTAAAAGTCAAACCATAAAATCAACAATATTTTTCTATATCATACTATGTATTAAAGTACCATTAATTTATGTTAGGAGAATATACGTGTGTAATGATTTTGATCTTAAAAATATAGATACAACAATATTTGATTTTGGAGATTGCAACCAATGCCATTGCTGTTGTATTCCCGGTCCTCCAGGTAAAGATGGAGAACAAGGTCCTCCAGGTAAAGATGGAGAACAAGGTCCTCCTGGTAAAGACGGCGAACAAGGTCCTCCTGGACCACCCGGTAACCAAGTTGAATGTGCTTGTGTAGCTCAAATGAAAAATGTAATTGAACAAATAATCGAAATTTATTCAGATAAGTCATTGCAAGTAACAACTCAATCTGGAGCAGTTGTTACAGGAACTCCAAGTGCAATATTTCCTACATCCGGAAACGGAGGATTATTCGAATTGAATACTGGTGGAGAAAAGCCTAAGGAAGCAGTTTCTATTTGTAAAATTGCAAGCATAACAATACCTGGTGAGACTTATAATAATAGTATAACTTATTTACCTGCACCAACACCTACGCCTACTGGCTGTTCAGCAGATTGCTTAAATGCAATAAGCACATATCTACCTGTTGGCACAACGGATGCAACAGTACAGGCAGGAGGTCAAGATATTGGAAAAGGTAATGTTATTATAAATTCATATGGAATTTTAGTACTTGCTGGAAATAAGAATCTTAATCCAAGCTTTGTTTCAGTATGCAAAGTTGAAGTAGTTAAGAAGTAAAAAAAGTAAAATAAGAAAATTAAATTAATGCTGATATTAAGTATTTTTATTATACTTTTTATTGGCATTAATTTTATTATTATAAA
>CAYMZO010000177.1:0-2892 GCA_964394885.1 uncultured Eubacteriales bacterium
CCTTTTTAGGATTTGGACTTTCTCCGGAGCAACCCGCCATTGGAATTATTTTATCTGAAAGTATGCGATATTTATCTATGGGTGAATGGTGGCTTGCACTTTTCCCAGGATTGCTTTTAGTTATTACCGTTGTTCTTTTTGATATTGCCGGGGAAAATCTCAGAAAATTATTGTCGCCTAACACTGCACACGAATAAGGAGGAACAAATATGTCTGAAAAAAACTTAATTTTAGATATTAGGCATCTTTGCATCTCCTTTTCTCAATATGAAAAAGGATTTAAAAAGATAAATCTACCTGTAATAAAGGATTTGAGATTAAAAATACACGAAGGTGAACTTGTAGCCGTCGTTGGTTCGAGTGGTTCAGGAAAGAGCTTGCTTGCATCGGGCATTTTAGGCGTTCTGCCTTATAATGCCACAATGGGCGGAGAAATCAAATATATGGGTGAAGATTTAACTGACAAGAGAATTAAAGAACTTCGTGGCAAAGAAATTGTTCTTGTTCCCCAGAGCGTTGCCTATCTTGACCCTCTTATGAGAGTTGGAAAGCAAATTACCAATGGTAAGTCCGACGATGTTTCAACGTCAAATATGATTAACACTCTTAAGGAATACGGGCTAAAAGAAGAAACAAAGGACCTCTACCCTTTTGAACTTTCAGGTGGTATGGCAAGAAGAATTCTTATTTCAACCGCTGTTACTCAATCGCCAAAGCTTGTAATTGCAGACGAACCTACTCCGGGTCTTGATGCAAAAGTAGCAAGACGTGTTTTAGGTCATTTCAGAAGCATTGCAGATGACGGAGCAGGAGTTTTACTTATCACCCACGACCTTGAACTTGCACTTGAAGTTGCAGACAGAATCGTTGTCTTTTATGCCGGTTCAACAATTGAAGATGCTCCCATTTCTGACTTTTCAAGCGAAGACACCTTGAGGCATCCATATACCCAAGCACTTTGGCGTGCAATGCCTCAGAATGGATTTTCTTTTATCAACGGTGTACAGCCATACGTTAAAGATATGCCTACCGGCTGTTCATTTTCTCCAAGATGCAATCTTTGCAGCGACGATTGTCTTGAAGGAAAAATACCTTATGTAAAAGTAAGGGATGGTTTTGTTAGATGTATAAAGTGCCGGGAGGATAATCAAAATGAAGCTTGAAGCAAGTAATATTTATTTTAAATATCCAAACGGTGATAGACAAATAATAGATAACTTTAGTTTTACACTTGAAAGTGGAGACAGAGTGTGTTTAACTGCTCCGAGCGGATTTGGTAAAACTACTTTTTGTAAAATTATCTCAGGATATGAAAAACCCGATAGCGGTTCAATTTTGCTCGATGGCAAACCACTTAACGACTATAAAGGTTATTGCCCCGTTCAGCTAATCTGGCAACACCCTGAACAGGTTGTTAACCCACGTCTTAAAATGAAAGATGTACTTAGTGATTGCGAGGATATTGAGCAAAGAATACTTGATGGTCTTGGCATTGAAAGTGATTGGCTTAATCGTTTCCCGACAGAGCTTTCAGGTGGTGAGCTTCAACGCTTTTGCATTGCACGGGCTCTTAGTGAAAAGACAAAATTTATTATTGCAGATGAAATCAGTACAATGTTGGACCTTATAACGCAAAGTCAAATTTGGAACTTTTTACTCGAAGAAGTAAAATCTCGAAATATCGGTTTATTGGTAATAAGCCATTGTGAACCATTACTTGACATTGTTTGTAACAAAAGAATTGAATTAGATAAAATAAAGAGCAGTTCATAATGAACTGCTCTTTGCTTTTTATTTACATTAGCGGTGCAAACAAAAGATAAAATCCCTCTCGAATTTTTTCAATTGTTTTCCTATCTTTAAACTCTTCAAATGTATAGGTTTTGCAATGCTCTATATCATTTTTAAATATGTTGGAATACTCAAGTACAAGGTCATTATCATAAAACACACCGCATATTTCATCGTCCACACGAAGACTTCTTATGTCCATATTAACTGAACCTGCACAACATATTTCATTATCAACAATCATAGTTTTAGCGTGAATATATCCATTATATTTATATACCTGTGCACCATATTCTAAAAGCTGTCCACAATAATATCTTGCAACAGGGTCAAGAAAAAAGCTCGACTTTATTCCTGGTATCATAAGCTGAACTTTAACTCCTGATGCAGCTGCGGTTTTTAGTGCATCAAGTACAGATTGGTCTGGCACAAAATACGGCGACTGGATACAAATTTTTTCCTTTGCACTTCTTATCATACTAAGATAGCACATTTTAACAGACTCTTTGTCATTATCCACTCCGCCAATTACAAATTGACAAAGCTTATCGCCTGTATTTTCCGTTCTGTCGAACGTCTTTTTCAAACTTATCTCTGAAGCAGATATCATTCGCCTTGGCATTGCACAAATCCAATCTGACCAGAAATAGTATTCAAGCATAGAAACACATTGACCGGTCATTCTTATCTGTGTATCTCTCCACGGAGTTTTAACCTTAGCAAAGTTAGCGTACTGAACACCTATGTTCATTCCACCTATATATCCCACCTTGCCATCTATTGAAACTATTTTTCTATGGCTTCTGAAATGTGTAAGATAGGGCTTTAAGCGTTTTACCGTCCCGCCTGCTCTTTTTAATGGTCTGAACATCTTTGGTGGTGAAGAAATATTTGCAATAAAATCCATCATTACAAATACCTCAACGCCCTCTTTTGCCTTTTTAGTCAATGCCTCAACAAGTGCATGACCCATTTTGTCGTTATGTATTGTATAAAATTGAATATGTATGCTCTCTTTAGCATTTTTTATATCTTCAAACAATGCTCTATAATGAGATTCACCGTCAATATAAAATTTTGCATCATCGCTAAACATAATCA
>CAYMZO010000178.1:0-1268 GCA_964394885.1 uncultured Eubacteriales bacterium
AACAAAAAGTTAACTAAATTTCCTGCACTTTTGTGTATAATTATTGTAATCTATTAAAGAATTTAAAAGGAATGAAAAATTTGAAGGAAAAAGTAACCGTCCTAACCGGAGCTACCGGTCATATAGGATACGCAATGTTAAAAGAATTAGTCTCAAACGATGAAAACGTCCGTATTTTAATCAGAAAGGACAACCATATTTTTGACGATATTGAATGTGAAAAAGTGTACGGCGATGTAACTGATTTAAGTTCACTTGAAAAAGCATTTAAAGATGCTGAAATTGTTTATCATCTTGCCGGTATAATAGACGTAAACACAGGCAATGAATATATGACATACAACGTCAATGTTTTCGGGACACAAAATGTTGTAACAGCTTGCAAAAATTGTGGGGTAAAAAGACTTATATATATATCCTCAGTTGATGCATTTCCTCCCTTGCCCAGCAATGAAACAATGCGTGAACTCAACCACTTCAGCCCCGATAATTTAGATGGCACCTATGCAAAAACAAAGGCAATTGCCACTCAATATGTGCTTAACAGTGCCGATGAAAATCTTGATGTTATAATCGGACATCCAGGTGCTTGCATTGGACCTTACGATTACAAGGTGTCCAACGTAGGTGAAATGGTAAGAATGTTTATGAAGGGATTTTTTCCTGTTACAATGAATTTTGGAGCATATAATTTTGTTGATGTTCGTGATGTTGCAAAAGGCTTATATGCGGCGGCAAACAAAGGTAAAAGCGGCGATTGCTTCATTTTAACGGGTGAAGTTGTAACAGTTGACCAACTCATTAAAATGCTTTCCGAAATTTGTGGAATTAAAAGTCCTAATCTCGTTTTAAACAAATCTTTTGCAGATTCAGTTGCACCTCTTGCAGAAATATATTATAAACTCGCCAATCAGACCCCGATTTTTACAAGGTATTCAATAAGAAAGCTTGTTTCGAATTGCAATTTCAGCTATGAAAAAGCTAAAAATGAGCTTTCATATCAACCTATGACTGCAAAAGAGTCCTTTAGCGATATGGTTGACTGGATTAGGGAAAATGAATGCAATAAAAAGCATTAATAATTATACAAATATTGCCGTTCTATTGCCGTTCATTTTAAAATAATAAGGCTTTAATAATTTAAAATATGCTGTAATATCTTAGAATGCAGGAGAGTGATTACTCTCCTGCATTAGTTTTTTAGCAAAACAGATATAAATAATTTAATATCTAAATAAGTTCGTTGTAAGTGTAAATAAATTTATTTA
>CAYMZO010000178.1:1278-2878 GCA_964394885.1 uncultured Eubacteriales bacterium
TTTCTCTGATAATATGAACTTTTATCTGTCCCGGATATTCAAGTTCTTCTTCAATCTTCTTTACTATATCATGGGCAACCAAAACCATTTGGTCATCTGATACAACTTCCGGCTTAACCATTATACGTACTTCACGTCCTGCTTGGATAGCAAAAGAATTTTCAACTCCGGCAAACGATGTTGCAATCTCCTCAAGCTTCTCAAGACGTTTAATGTAGTTTTGAACATTTTCTCTTCTTGCTCCGGGTCTTGCAGCCGAAATTGCATCTGCTGCTTGAACAAGACAGGCAACAACAGTTTTTGCTTCAACATCACCGTGATGTGCCTGAATAGCATGAAGCACGCCCTCTTGCTCCTTATATTTTTTAGCAAACTCGTATCCAAGTTCAACGTGAGAACCATCAAACTCGTGGTCAAGAGCCTTACCTATATCGTGTAAAAGTCCTGCACGCTTTGCAAGTTTAACATCTGCACCGATTTCTGCCGCAATAAGTCCGGCAATATAGGAAACCTCAAGTGAATGATTTAAAACATTCTGTCCATAACTTGTACGATACTTAAGCTTTCCGAGCAATTTTACGATTTCAGGATGTACTCCGTTAACTCCTGCATCTATTACTGCTCTTTCTCCGACCTGCTTGATTGTTGTTTCAACCTCTTTACGAGCTTTTTCAACTGTTTCCTCAATACGAGCAGGATGTATTCTTCCATCTGTAATAAGTTTTTCAAGTGAAAGTCTTGCGACTTCTCTTCGTACCGGGTCAAAACTCGAGAGAGTTATTGCCTCTGGTGTATCATCGATAATAAGATCAACGCCTGTAATTGTCTCAAGTGTTCTGATGTTTCTGCCTTCACGGCCAATAATACGGCCCTTCATTTCGTCGTTAGGCAATGCAACAACAGATACAGTAGCTTCTGCTGCGTGGTCTGCGGCACAACGCTGAATGGCTGTTGCCACAATTTCTCTTGCCATAGTATCTGCTTCATCTCTTGTTTTCTGTTCAAAATCAAGAATTTTTACAGCTTTATCATGTACAAGATCGTCCTCAAGATTTTTGAGCAAATAGTCCTTTGCCTGCTCCTTTGTAAATCCTGATATGCGTTCAAGCATATCAAACTGGCTCTTCTTTATGCTTTCAATTTCTTCAAGACGAGATTCAGCTTCCTTTAATTTTTTGCTAAGAACCTCATCCTTATGCTCAAGAGCATCAACTTTTTTGTCAAGGCTCTCTTCTTTCTGGATCATTCTTCTTTCTTGTCTCTGTACTTCACTTCTTCGTTCACGAAGTTCCTTATCAGCTTCCGAACGTTGCTTATGAATTTCATCTTTTGCTTCTAAAATCGCTTCTTTTTTCTTCTGCTCAGCCTGAGAAACTGCCTGGTTTACAATTCTTGTAGCCTCTTGGTTTGCAGATCCGATTGCAGCTTCTGCAACTCTCTTTCTATGTATTTGTCCGAGTACAAATCCAATTACTCCAAATACAACAGCGACAGCGATTATTGAAATTATTGCAATTTTAAGTTCCAAGTGAAAGTAGCACCTCCTTTTAAGATTTTAAATTCTTTTTAAGTTCTAATTTTTAATGTTAAAATAACAAAG
>CAYMZO010000179.1:0-2835 GCA_964394885.1 uncultured Eubacteriales bacterium
ATTTTTTAAATGTTGACAAAATTGTAACAATTTAAAATAAAAAAGCAAAGCATAAATTTATGCTCTGCTTTTTAACAACGTATTTTACTATAACTATATAAATTATTCTACTGTTTTTAAATTTGAAATTCTAAAAAGAATATCGTGGAAGAAGTTCCAATATGTATCAGGTGCTTCTCCTATTCCCATATATGACATATGGTCTTTTTCTTCAACAGGCATCTGATACCAAATACCCGGTTTACAATCCTTATTGCAAACAAAATCTTCGTGCCTTTCACCTATTGGTGCAAGTGCTGTAACAGTATTGACCATACCATCGTTTGCACGCCACTCCGGTAAAACGGCAGTGTGATTTTCGTCCTCAGTGTTACTGGTAAATGAACCGATTATATATGCCACAGGCCTTATTGGTAAAAACATACCTTTCTTTGGTATATGTTTGCCATTTTTCTTTTCCTTTGTTCTGCAACCTGCATAAGAAAAATAATAGATACCGTCATAAGTCTGAAAATCCTTCATCCTTTCTCTTGCAGTATGTATATATAAATCATTTAGTACACAGTCATCGCCGTTAAGATAATTTTCGATTCCATCGTTATTAACCTCAAAATCCATCTTAAAGCTTGGCTCTCTTGTTATGTCAAACTGGTCAAGTCCAAAGTCGTAAACCTTGCTAAACGGTGTATGTCCTAATGCAGAACCAACCTTTAACAAGCCTTTGGATACTGCCGGTGCGTACTTTTCAATTGCATAAAGCAAAGATAAGCCATCATTTGCAGAGGCAAGTGTTGTTACGCTATGTATCCATTTTTCCTTTCCACCCTTGAAAAAGGATGAAAGCTCATTTTCAGGAGTTCCTTCTCTCTCCTCTTTACTTCCATTAACAAGAAGTTCAACAAATATTCTTACTGTCGGTCCGCCAAGGCTATGTCCTATTAAGTTTATCTTTTTTATTTTTCCCTGTGCATCAAGTTTGCCCCAGTCAGGCACTAAAGCTTGATATGTTCTACCATATCTTTTATGGTTATTCTTTTCGGAATGTACTTTTCCATAGTCAACTGTTCCTCCAACTATATGAGCATAAAGTTCGCACGCTCTATCCCATATACTTGAGAAAGCTCCTATTGATGGTGTATAGCACTCTGTGCCCAACTTTCTATAATACTTATTAATGTTTCCGTTCCACATACCATAGTATGGAAAAACCTTGCTTAATGCCTCATCTTCACCGAATCCTGAAAATCCGTGAACAAGTATTACCGGATAATTGTTTATTCTCTCCATTATTTTAAGCACCTCTCAGTATAATAATAACCAAAACCCGATTCAATAAAAAATTGTGTTCGGATTATCCGTTGCCTCATTGTTTTCATAAAAATCCCACTTTTAACTTAATAAAAGTGGGATTCTAACGCTATAAATGCCACAATTACTTCAAACTATTTACAAGTCGGAAATGATCTCTGTACATTTTTCTGACAGTTGCTGTATTTTCAGGTGGGAAAAATCCACCGACAACTCCGAGATGGTCCATTGGAAAATCATCATATATGTGCCAAATACCAGGCTTGTATTTTCCGTTAACATCGTGCAAGTCTACCGAAGGCTCATTCATAGGTGCTCTTTCCGATATTGTTGGAACAAGTCCATCGTTTGGAAGCCAGTTTTCATCAATTTCGATGTTACTCATTGTATTTTTGCTATACTTTCCGATTGACCTTGCAAAAGGAATAAAGAATGGACAAATCTTAAGCATTGGAGTCTCTCTGCGTTTTTTTGTAAAGAATTGTTGGCTTGTTATACGGCAAGGCCATGAGAAATAGTAAATATTGTCCACACATTTTATTTTATCATTTACTTCCTTTGCTCCGTGAAGAGTAAGGTCATAATAAACGTTATCGGTACTTGCAATCATAGCGTGCTGACGTTCCTTATTTACAGGTGATTTTACACTATGTCCGTTTTCAAATCCGTTAAGGTCCCATTGCTCTGCATGGAACTCATAAAGCTTAGAAAATCCACCGCCCGCTACATTGGCAGCCGCTGTTGTAAACTTCTCAAGTCCTGTCATAAGATTGTTCATTGAATAAAGAAGGGTTGTACCTTCGTGAACACAAGCAACTGCTGTTATACTATGTATCCAATCTGCCTTTCTACCGGTGAAAAATGGTGAAATATCCTCTTTGGCTGTTGCTTCAATCTCCTCTTTACTTCCCTCTGCCATAAGTGTTGCAAATATACGAATTGTTGCACCACCAAAGCTATGGCCTACAAGGTTTACCTTCTTTTCTTTTCCCCAGCCTTCGAAAAGTGGATTTGGATATGTTCTTCCATATCTCTTATGTCCATATTTTTCAGAATGTGCCTTTCCATAATCAACTGTTCCGCCAACAAGCTGAGCATAAATTTCACAAGCTCTGTCCCAAGCACTGGAGATTGGACTAACCCCCGGGTTATAGGTTTCAAAACCCTCTCCATTAAGATATGTTGTAAGATCTCCTGTTAACATTCCCCAGTAAGGTAAAAAATCATTAAGAATTTCGCCCTGACCGAATCCAAACATTCCGTGAATTAAAACGTAAGGATAATTACTCTCAAACTTCATAACATTTATTCCTCCATATTAATAATTTCTAAATAAAAAGCTCTAATTAAAATATATAAAACTAGTATTTTACTATTATGGAAATAAATGGTCAACGATGATTAGTGTAGAAAAATCTGTAACTTTTTTGGCTATATTTACATCTTTTTGTTTTTTTGCCATTTTTCTTATTTAAAAAATTTTATTATTGTATATTTATGGATGTTTTTTATTTAGAAATTATTAAT
>CAYMZO010000180.1:0-2825 GCA_964394885.1 uncultured Eubacteriales bacterium
AATTGTTCGTGCAGTCAGGTTATATCTGCAAAGATATATTAATATAAATATTATTTTGATTAATTTTTTGATAAAAGATAAGTTTGATTTGGAGGACTTGTTTTGAATGCAAAGGCAAAAAAAATATGGAACATAGTAACCACCATAATAATCATTGCGTTAGTAATTCTTGCAGTAATGCTCTCGGGAATACGGATATTCGGACTTACTCCGTACTGCGTTCTTAGTGGAAGTATGGAGCCTACATATAAAACAGGGTCAATGATTTATGTAAAAGAAGTGTCTGCAACAGATGTAAAAAAGAATGACCCAATTACGTTTTATATGGATGATGGAAAGACTGTTGCAACCCATAGGGCAATAAGGATTGACTCAGAAAATCAACTGTTTTATACAAAGGGCGATGCAAATAATGTTGAGGACCCAAACCCCGTCAGTTATTCAAGATTTATAGGTAAGCCTGTTTTCACAGTGCCTTATCTTGGATACCTTTCATCGTTTATTTCAAGCTCTGCCGGAAAATTCGTTTTGCTGGCGGTAATAGGTGTGGTTATTTTACTTGCCTTTGTGCTGGAGGTATGCAGCCGAGGCAATAAAGGCAAAAAAGCAGAAGATGTAGAGGAAATAGAAACGGCAGAAAAAGCAGAAGAAGAAAAGACAGAAAAATAGTATTGTATAGCTTATAAAAAGCTTTACATATAAAATTTAGGAGGCAAATAAGATGAATAAGAAGACAGTGGCAATTATCTTAGCAGTTGTTTTAGTATGCGTTGGAGCAATAGGCGGAACACTTGCTTGGCTTACAGATTCAAAAGAGGTTACAAACACATTTACTGTTGGTGATATTGAAATAGCACTTGACGAGGACAAATTTGACGCTTCAAAAGCAAACCTTGTTCCCGGAACAGAAATTGACAAGGACCCAACAATAACAGTAAAGGCGAACAGTGAAGATAGCTATGTTTTTGCAATGGTAGAAAACAATCTTAAAGCAAACGGCAAGACCATAGGTGAGTTGAATATAAGCTCAGATTGGACAGCAGTTGCAACACAGGGAAATAAAACAATTTATAAGTATAAAGAAACAATTTTGAGCCAAAAATCAGATAAAGAGTTAACTTCAATCTTTACAAAGGTTTCAATCGACGGAGATAAAATAACATCAGAAGACCTTGAAGCTATGGAAAAGGTTACAAACAAGACAATCGTTGTAAATGCCTATGCACATCAGGTAACAAGCCAGACAGAAGAGCAGGCACTTGAAGCATTTAAAACATTGCTTGGAGGAACTTGGGCTTAATTTTAATCATCATTTAAAGGTGAAAGACAGCTGACAAAATAATCTCACGGGAGTATTTGGATACTCTCGTGAGTATTGTTGCATTAAAGGACCTGCCGGACAACAGGTAATAATTATCCCAAAATGGAAATTATATATAAATCATATAGGAGGAGAAAATATGCAAAAAAAGGCAATTTCAATATTGACGTGTGTTTGTATGGCAATGACGGTTATGCTACCGTTTGCAGCTAATGTTGGTGCAAGCAACGGCAATATGGCACAAGCTTTGAATGTCCCTAAGACAGCAAATGGACTAACCCTTAGCAAAACGGCAACTCCTAATGGCGATGGCAAATATAAAATTTCAATGGAGGCATATACCACAGGAAAGGTAAATGCGATACCAACCGATATCGTCCTTGTCCTTGACCAGTCCGGAAGTATGGATGACAATGATTTCTTAAGCAAGACCGAATATAACCGTTGTAGCGGAAACGAGTATAACGAAAACGAAGAGATGTATAATGTAGGAGATAAACTTTATGTGTTAGACAATGGAGTCTATTATAAAGTTGATATTAGCAGAGACTATAATGGATGGAAAATTAGGTATGAGTTCACATATTCATACACTGATAACACCGGTGAATATAAATCTGAAACAAAAAATTATAATGGTGGAAATCCTCCAAGTTGGGACTTTCATACCATTTCATACACATATATTACCCGTAGACAGGCATTAAAAGAAGCGGTAAAGAATTTTTACGATTCAGTATCAAAAGATGCAATAAATAACAATGTAAATCACCGTATTGCAATGGTTGGATTTGCAACAGACTTTAGGACGGAGATGTTAACAGGCCCCGGAGCAGGCGTTCAGATGGATTATCTTACAAAGAGCCATTATGCGAACGCATTGCAGGATTTAACAACTCAAGCAGGACAGAATAACGTTTTAAATGCCATAGATAGTATTGGTGCAAAAGGCTCTACACGTACCGATTTAGGTATGGAAATGGCAGAAAATATATTTAAAAACGATGCACTTGGAAGTAGCACACAGAGACAGAGAGTAGTTGTCGTTATAAGTGATGGCTCACCACAACGTGTTGTAGACCTTGATTTTAATACAAATTTGGCGGACTCTGCAATAAAGACAGCACGAAAAATAAAGAACAATTATCTTTCTAAAGTATTCAGCATCTCTATCTTCCCCGGTGCTGATATAAATGCAACAAACAGAGAAAATCTGTTTATGAATTATCTTTCAAGCAACTATCCAGATGCACTTAAAATGAGTAATTCGGGAGATAAAACCTCAAATGAATACTATTTAACTGCAAATGATAGAACAGGTCTTGACGGGTTGTTCCAAAAAATATCTCAGACGGTTACAAAACAAGATATTTTATTAAATGCACAAACTCAGGTTAAAGACAGCGTTTCTGAATATTTTAGCCTTTCAGAAGGAGCGACAACTTCACAAGTTAAAGTGTATACACAGGAATATAAGGGCAATAATGCGTGGGGTTCAAAGGTT
>CAYMZO010000181.1:0-2808 GCA_964394885.1 uncultured Eubacteriales bacterium
TTTTTTACTCTGCACTTTTTCAATTTAAAACTTTTTAATTGATAAGCAAGCGGTAATTATGCATCAACCTTAGACATATGCTCGATAAGCATAAGAACCTTGTTTGAATAACCCCACTCATTATCATACCATGCAACAAGCTTTACGAACTTATCTGTAAGAGCAATACCTGCTTTTGCATCGAAGATTGATGTTCTTGCATCACCAAGGAAGTCAGATGAAACAACTGCGTCCTCTGTGTATCCAAGAATACCCTTAAGCTCGTTCTCTGAAGCTTCTTTGATAGCTGCACAAATCTCTTCGTAAGTTGCAGGCTTCTTAAGGTTAACTGTAAGGTCAACAACTGAAACGTCAAGAGTAGGAACACGGAAAGACATACCTGTAAGCTTACCGTTAAGCTCTGGGATAACCTTACCAACTGCCTTAGCAGCTCCTGTTGATGAAGGAATGATGTTGCCAGCAGCAGCTCTGCCGCCTCTCCAGTCTTTCTTTGAAGGACCGTCAACTGTCTTCTGAGTTGCTGTTGTTGAGTGAACAGTTGTCATAAGGCCTTCTTCAACACCAAACTTGTCGTTGATAACCTTTGTTAAAGGAGCAAGACAGTTTGTTGTGCATGATGCGTTAGAAACGATGTTCATATCCTTTGTGTACTTATCATTGTTAACACCCATTACGAACATAGGAGCATCAGCACTTGGAGCAGAAATAACAACTTTCTTTGCACCTGCTTTAAGGTGAGCTTCTGCCTTATCCATTGTTGTGAATACGCCTGTTGACTCTACAACGTAAGTAGCACCAACTTCGCCCCACTTAATTTGTGTTGGGTCTTTTTCTTCAAATATTGTGATAGCCTTGCCATTAACAACAAGTTTGCCGTCTTTTGCTTCGATTTCTCCATCGAATCTGCCCTGCATTGTATCATATTTTACCATATAAACCATGTAGTCAAGATCGATGAACGGATCGTTAATACCTACAACCTCAAATTTTTCCGGCTGTGCGATAGCTGCACGGAATACAAGTCTTCCGATACGGCCAAAACCGTTAATACCAATTTTAATTCCCATAACAAAAACCTCCACTTATTAATCAATCAGAATTAACTACTATATCTTTCCGATTAACATAATATATTATACATCATTGAACCCAGTTTTCAAGTGATTTTAATCAATTATGTCCACAGTTTTGTGTACATTGTAAGGATTTATAAAAAATCCCCGCTTTTCGGCAGGGGTTTTTGGCTAATTTGTTAAATTATTGTCAATTACTCTTCTTCATCGTCTTCTTCATTCTCTTCAGAAAGTTCCACTCTTACCTTGCCAATTCTCCTGTCCTCAATATTAAGGACGGTAAAATGAACATTTTTATAGTCAACTTCTGTGGTTTCTCCTTCTTTTGGAAGGTATCCGAGAAGGCTGATTATAAAACCTCCAAGGGTATCGTATTCACCGTCGGGAATTTCAACCTCAAGAATATCCATAACTTCTTCTATATCTGTTGTGCCATCAATTGTAAATGTATTTTCATCAATTTTAAGTATTTCCTCGTCCTCTTTATCATATTCATCCTGAATATTTCCAACAATTGATTCGAGCAAATCCTCAAGGGTTATAAGCCCTGCCGTTCCGCCGTACTCATCAACAACAATAGCCATCTGCACATGACGTTCACTCATCTCTGTAAACAGCTTTGCACAGCTTAACGATTGCGGAACATAAAAGGCTTCTCTTACTATATCTTTCATCTTTTTAGTCTTCGGCAAATTTCCTCCGACATATTTTAGCAAATCCTTAATATAAGCAATTCCTATGACATTATCGAGTTCTTCTTCATATACGGGGATTCTTGAATATCCGTGCTCAATCGCCAAAGATACAACATCTGCAATCGGCTCTTCAGAATCAAGAGCTACCATATCTGTCCTGTGCGTCATAATATCGCAAACACACATATCATCAAATTCAAAGATGTTGTTTATCATTTCCTTTTGAGTGTTTTCTATAACACCCTTTTCTTCTCCAACATCAACCATCATTCGAATTTCTTCTTCGGTTACACTTTCTTCGCTTGCATTTGGGTCAAATCCAAACAATCTTACAAAAAGATTGGACACTACAAAGGTAAGCTTTGCAGTGGGTTTGGTTATCTTGGTTATGAAAAGAGCTATCGGTGTTAACGCAAAGGCTATCTTTTCCGGAACCTGCATTGCAATTTTTTTCGGAACAAAATGTCCGAGTACCAAAGATACGAAAGATGTTATCAATGCAATAATAACAACCGAAAGAACAGTAAGCCACTGAGTTGAGCCATTTGGCATTACGCCTTTAAAGGCTGCGGTAAGGCTATTTGTAAATCCTATTGCTGCTGCAAATGCAGTAAAGAAAGTTAATAGGTTTATTATTATTTGAATTGTAGACAGGAACTCGCTTGGGCTTTTTGTAAGCTTCAGCACTCTCTTTGCCTTCTTGCTTCCCTCGTCTGCCATTCTTTCAACCTTGTTGTCATTCAACGATATGATTGAGGTCTCAACAAGCGTAAAAAATGCGTTGAGAAGAACAAGCACAAGAATAAGCACTATATCAATAACAAAATTATCTGCCCCGGGGTCATCCATTAGGAATTACTCCTTTCATTTTCAAAAAGAATATAACATTACTATTTTTTCACATTATATACAAAAGAATATAATATGTCAATCAACATAAATATTCAAAAAATATTGGTAACAATATTTTAGTTGGCACTATTGCTTTCTTTTTTTATTCGTATTTTTTAATATTTATAACAAATTAATATTTACACAAC
>CAYMZO010000182.1:0-2807 GCA_964394885.1 uncultured Eubacteriales bacterium
AAAACTCATGGAGCTTGAGGAAAGATTTGGCGACTGGGTTAAAGACGATCATGAAAACGAGAAATGTAGCTCTGCTACAATGTCAAAGGAACTCTATCCGTACAACAGCTTGTTCTCACCGATTAAAGTAAATCGTACAGTAATCAAGAACCGTGTTGTTATGGGACCTATGGGTAACCTTAATATGTGTGAGGAGACAGGTAGACCTAACGACAAAATGCTTCAATACTTTTTTGCTCGTGCAAAGGGTGGGGTTGGTCTTATCACAACAGGACTTATTCCTGTAAGCCACGGAGTTGACAATACTGTTACTGATGTGGATAAGCTTACACTTTTTCCAAGAATTGACCACGCAAGAACAGTATTTGCCGGATGGAGAGATTTGGCACAAGGCGTTCATGCCTATGGAAGTAAAATCTTTATTCAGGTAACTCCTGGTCTTGGAAGAGTTGGACCACCAACCTGTGTAACAACACAGTTTAAGCTGCCTGTATCAGCATCATTTAATCCAAACTTCTACATACCTGAACTTCCTTGTATGAGACTTACAGATATTCAGTTGCGTAAAATTATTAATAACTGCGGTCAAGCAGCAGCCGATGCTAAAGAATGCGGACTTGACGGTATCTATCTTCACGGACACGAAGGATATCTTCTTGAACAGCTTACAAACCCTGCATTTAACCGCAGAAAGCTCGGAAAATACGCAGACCCTGAAGCATTTGGTATTGACGTTATCAAAAAGATACGTGAAAGAGTCGGACCAAACTATCCAATTATGTATCGTATTGATTTATCTCTTGCTCTTAACGAGACTTACGGAGATAAGATGAATAAAGTACCAAGCCTTAAAAAGTTCAAGAACGGACGTTCAATTAAAGAAACATTAATTTATATGGAGAACCTTGTAAAAGCAGGCGTTGATATGTTCGACGTTGACCTCGGTTGTTACGACAACTGGTGGCTTCCACATCCACCAGCAGGTATGCCGGCAGGTTGTTTCCTTGATATTTCAAAAATGGCTAAGGATTACTTTAAGCAGAACAACATTAAGTCAAATGTTGGCGAAGAAGTACCTGTTGTTGCAGTTGGTAAGCTTGGTTATCCTGACCTTGCTGAAAAGGCAATTCGTGATGGTGAGTGCGATATGGTTATGCTTGCACGTCCGTTGCTTTCAGACCCTGATTGGTGTAATAAGGCTTATGCAGGTAAGGTTGAAGAAATCTGTCCTTGTATCGGCTGTCAAGAGGGTTGCGTAAACGAATTTGTTCTCGGTGGACATCCACAGTGTGCAGTAAATCCAAGAACAGGATTTGAAGATGTTCTTCCTGAAAAGCTCACAAAGGCAGAAACACCAAAGAAGATTGCCGTAATCGGTGGTGGACCTTCAGGAATTATTTTTGCAACAACCGCTGCAAGACGTGGACATAAGGTCGAGCTCTTTGAAAAGAATAAGAACTTAGGCGGAAAAATTATTCCGGGTAGTGCTCCAAAGATTAAATTCGACTTTAAGAATTATCTTGACTATCTTCTTAACGAAGTTGAGCTTTGCAAAAAGTCTTATGGCTTAAAGGTTAATTTGGGCAAAGAAGTAACAATGGATACTCTTAAAGAGAAGAATTATGATTCAATCATATTTGCTTATGGTACAAAGGAAATTTGTCCAAACTTTGATGGCATAGATAAGATAAATAAGGTTTTAGGAATTGATTTGCTTGTTAAGCCTGAACTTATGGGCGACGCAAAGAAGATTGTTGTAGTCGGCGGTGGCGTTGTAGGTTGTGAAGTTGCATACTGGTTGAACTACGAATATGGCCGTGATGTTACAGTCGTAGAAATGCTTCCTGACTTTATGACAGGTGTATGCACAGCAAACAGAGGACATTTGCTTCACTACTTAGAGAAGAGCGATGTAAAACTTCTTAACTGCTCAAGAGTTATGTCATTTGAAAATGGCAAAGTAAACATTTCAAAGAACAACTCATCAACTGTACCTAATCCATATAACACATGGCAACCTCTTCTTCCTGTTAACATTCCAAATCCATTGGCAAAGAAGCTTAAGTCAGAAACAACACAGATGTCTCTTGATGCAGATTTAGTTGTATTGGCAATGGGCGGAAGAGCTGATGAAGGATTCTATTTTGATGTTCTTAAAGAACATATTGCTCCTGAATTATACAATATCGGAGATAGTAATAAGGCAGGTAGAGTCTTAGAGGCAAGCAGAGCGGCTTATAATCTCGCTTGCAGAATCTAATTCGGTGTAAAAAGTAGCTTTCGTAATACAAGAAAAGAGGATTTTTATGTGTGCTAATACAAAAATAATTGCACTAACCGGTAAGGGTGGTGTTGGTAAAACATCAATATCAGCATCTTTGGTAAAGCTTCTTGTTGAAACTTATCCAGACAAAAAAATTCTTGCAATTGATGCAGACCCTGCAATAGGTCTTGCTACTGCACTGGGAATTAAGCCGGAATTAACACTTGATGACATAAGAAACGAAATTGTTGCAAATGTTGAAGAGGGAAATTCACAAGCAGCTCTCGAACTTATTTCTGAATCAAGATATAAAATAGCGGAGGCAATCGTTGAAAGCGATGGATTTGCTTTCTTGGCAATTGGCAGACCTGAGTCTGCCGGTTGCTATTGCCGAATTAATTCATATCTTAAAGATGTAATTACAATGGTATCCGAGCAGTTTGACTATGTTGTCATTGACGGTGAAGCTGGAATTGAGCAGATAAACAGAAGAGTTATGGAAAAGGTTACTCATCTGTTGCTTATTTCAGACACAAGCAAAAAG
>CAYMZO010000183.1:0-2785 GCA_964394885.1 uncultured Eubacteriales bacterium
ATCAATATCTCTATCATAATAAAATCTTTTATTTTCATAAAAAGAGTGAGCAGAAGCTCCAAACCCTAAATACTCATCACAATTCCAATATTTAAGATTGTGTTTGCTTTCGAAGCCTGCTTTTGCAAAGTTTGAAATCTCATATTGATTAAAGCCAGTCTTCTCAAGTTGTTCGCAAGTCATCAAATAAAGCTCTGCTGTTTCATCATCATTTGGCAAATTTAAGCTTTCTTTAACTTTATAAAAATGTGTGTTTTCCTCTATTTTTAATATATATGCACTGATATGAGTTACACCCGAATTTGCACAAAAATCTATCGACCTTTTTAAGCTCTCCCCTGTCTGATTGGGTATTCCGAGCATAAGGTCAAGCGAAATATTTTCTATACCTGCATTTTTTGCCAATTCGATTGCATTTTTTACATCGTTAGGAGTTGCTATTCTGCCAAGCTTTTTACGTTCCTCGTCGACTGCGGACTGAAGCCCCATTGAAACTCTGTTTACTCCTGCCTTAGCAAGCAAAGGAAGCATCTCTTTTAAATTACTTGACGGATTACACTCTACCGTTATTTCTGCACTGTTTTCAATACAAAAGCACTGTTTTGCATTACTTATTATATTTACAAGGTTTTTAGGATTAATGCACGACGGTGTACCTCCTCCTATATAAAGAGTATCAGCCTTTAAACCGCAAAATTCATCCATATTTTTAATTAGTGCATTTGTATAATTTTCTTCAAGCAACTCGTTGTTACGCAAAGAATAAAAATCGCAATACGGACATTTTGACTTGCAAAAAGGAATATGAACATAAATGCCCAAAGGGTTCATCTTGGTACACCACCTTGTAAAAAAGCGAGTTCATATGAACCCGCTTTTAATTATTGTAAAGTTATTATTCGTCCAGCTTAAGCACAGCCATAAAAGCTTCCTGAGGGACTTCAACGCTTCCGAAATGACGCATACGTTTCTTTCCTTCTTTTTGCTTTTCAAGCAGCTTTTTCTTTCTTGTTATATCTCCGCCATAGCACTTTGCAAGAACATCTTTTCTCATTGCCTTTACGGTTTCACGGGCTATTACCTTGCCACCGATTGCAATTTGAATAGGCACTTCAAAGAGTTGGCGTGGAATATTATCCTTTAATTTTTCCGCAATCTTTCTGGCTCTGCCATAGGCTTTATCTGAATGGATGATAAATGACAGTGCGTCTATTACATCACCATTTAGCATAACGTCAAGTTTTACAAGATTTGACCTTGCATATCCCAACATTTCATAATCAAACGAGGCATATCCCCTTGTCCTTGATTTTAAGACATCAAAGAAGTCATAGATAATCTCATTAAGAGGTAATTCATAGTGTATATCCACTCTGTCGCCTGCTATATACACCATATCCTTAAACGTTCCTCGTCTGTCCTGACAAAGGTCCATTATTGCCCCAACATAATCAGGTGGAGCATAAATATGAGCATTGGTCATTGGCTCCTCTGCATAATCTATATTTGCAGGGTCAGGATAATTGGACGGATTGTCAATCTCTACAACTTCACCGTCAGTCATATAAATTTTATACACAACGCTCGGAATTGTTGTTACAAGGTCAAGGTCATATTCTCTTTCAAGTCTTTCCTGAACAATTTCAAGATGCAAAAGGCCTAAAAATCCACATCTAAAACCAAAACCGAGTGCTCCTGAAGTTTCGGGTTCAAAAGAAAGTGCAGCATCGTTTAATTGAAGTTTTTCAAGTGCCTCTTTAAGGTTTTCATAGTCTGCACCATCGGCAGGATAAACTCCGCAGAACACCATTGGATTTACTTTTCTATATCCCGGCAAGGCTTCTTTTGCAGGATTATTTGCAAGCGTTATAGTATCTCCGACTCTTGCATCACTTACCGTTTTTATTGATGCTGTTATATATCCAACCTCACCGGACACAAGCTTATCCGCAGGTTCCAAATTGGTTGCACGCATATATCCCACTTCAACAACAGTAAACTCAGCACCTGTCGCCATAAGCTTCATTGTATCCCCTGCTTTTATAGTGCCGTCCATTACACGAACATAAACAATTACGCCCCTGTAACTATCATAAATAGAGTCGAAAACAAGTGCACGAAGAGGTGCATTATCATCACCCTTTGGTGCAGGAATGTCGCTGACTATTTTTTCTAAAACCTGCTCAACATTTTGCCCTGTTTTAGCTGAAACTCTTGGTGCGTCCTCACAAGGAAGTCCTATAATCTCTTCAACTTCTGCACTGACTCTTTCCGGGTCTGCAGCAGGCAAATCTATTTTATTTATAACCGGTACAAGTTCAAGGTCGTGGTCAAGTGCAAGATATGTGTTTGCAAGTGTTTGTGCCTCAATGCCCTGAGAAGCGTCAATAATAAGCACTGCACCCTCGCAAGCTGCAAGAGAACGTGAAACCTCATAGTTAAAGTCAACATGACCCGGAGTGTCAATTAAATTAAGAACATACTCCTGGCCGTCATTGGCAACGTAATTAAGTTTTACAGCGTGTGCTTTAATTGTTATTCCACGCTCACGCTCCAAGTCCATATTATCAAGCAACTGAGCAGTCATATCTCTTTGTGCAACAGACTGAGTTTTTTCAAGGAGTCTGTCTGCAAGAGTAGACTTTCCATGGTCTATATGGGCTATAATACTAAAATTTCTTATGTTTTGCTTTGGAATTGACAAAAAACCACCTCAGAGGAGATTAATTTTAAAAATATTTACGAAATATTCTATCATAAAAACTATATATATACAAGAAAATTA
>CAYMZO010000184.1:0-2784 GCA_964394885.1 uncultured Eubacteriales bacterium
CTATAAAAAGGAGAAATACTAATGAAGACAACAGCACTTGACAATTCATTAAAAAAGATTAATCAAAATCTTTTGTTGGTTATTCTTACCGCAATTTTTGCCGGACTTGCAATGCTCACTTCTTACAATCCAATCTGGGCAAACATTCCGATAAATGTTGTTATTCCAATCATCGTTCTGTTAAAACTAAAGACCGTATTTTTTGAAAAGCTAAAGCTTTCTACGCTCGTTTTAATGAGAATTCTCGTAGTTTTTGCAGCCCTAAATCTTATGCAAGGACAATTGTATGTGAAAATCGTGCTTATTTTCCTTGTAATTAACATTCTCGAAGCTACCCTTACAGATTTTAAAAAGAAAAAATATTTTAATGTTGTAACGGGTATTGCTCTTGCAGTTTCAATCTATTGGATGAGTGGAACGTGGCTTAGCGAAGGCAAATATTACGTTGCAGGATATACTGCACTCGGAACTGTTCTCTGGTGGATTGCATACACAATCTGGAACTGGTTCTTTGTTACAAACGAGTTCAGCCCATCAATAGCCAAATACCATATCGGCGTTCTTACTGCTCCTATCATAGGCGTTCTTATAACAATGAACCCGGGACTTTGGCTCATTTTCCGTGCAAACTCATTGACTATTGCAGGCTTTATTCAGATTGCTTTAAAGCCAACTTGGGAAGAAACTTTAAAAAGCGACAGATTTACAAAGTTTGTACTTGCAACCCAAAAGAATGTTGTTCAGGCAATTTTTATGGTTATAAACATTGCTCTTGTTGTCGCTTCAGTTCTTATAAAATAATTCTTTGGAGGAATAAGTATGTTTTTCTTTGAGCATATACCGATTACTACTGTTCTTATGGCTCTGGGAGTTTTGGCGGCATTGCTTCTTGTAAACGAGCTTACAAGACGCAGCAAATGGCTTTCTGTTGCGATATACATTGTTTTGCCAGTCATTTTAACCATTTTTGTGTGGCCCAAAACCTCGGGCTCAGGCTCTGCAAACGGCTATTGGTTTGCTTGGCTGAAAACATACTCTGCACTTGCAGGCGTTATCGGATTTTTGATTATTCGCCACGTAAAGGGTATGGACAAAAACAAATTTATGCTTATGTTCCCTGCTCTTATCCTTTCTATAAACATTCTTGAAGCGGTATATCGTGATATTGAATGCTATACTATGGACGGAGTATTTGAAAACGGACTTTACCTTTACGGTGGTCCGTGGAACATTATCAACGCCATTGCAGGAATAATCAACATCGTTACTATAACCGGCTGGATTTGTATTCGTGTTGCCAACACGAAATCGAGAGATATGGTTTGGGCAGACCAGCTTTGGTTCTGGATTATTGCCTATGACTTATGGAACCTCGCTTATTGCTACAACTGTATTTCAAACCGTTCATTCTATGCAGGCTTCTTGATAATAATCGCTGCAACCATTGCCGAGTTCTTCATAAAACGTGGCTGCTGGCTTCAGCACAGAGCACAAACCCTTGCTTTATACACAATGTTCACCTTAACCTTCCCGACTTTCGCCGACAGTTCGCAGTTTGCGGTTAAGTCATCGCATAGTCCTAACGCAATGCTTGCCCTAAGCATTATTGCACTTGTTGCAAATGTTGCGGTTCTTGTGTTTGAGATTATCACGATAAGGAAGAAAAAGATTAATCCATTTAAAAATGAACTTTATACAGACCTCAAGTCCTATCATAAGATTTTGGAATCAAACAACCTTGCTTGTGAAGCAAAAGAGTTTAACGGCTAACTAAAAAGAAGAGTACTCATCACGAGTACTCTTCTTTTTTTATAATAAACAGCATTTTAACTTACAATTTAATTTTTAATTATCCCGCCCAAAATATATGGTCATCAATTAAAATGGCTCTTGCAAAAGATGCCTCTGCACCGTCTATTCTTACAGGCAGTGCAATAAGATAATAGTTTCCTGGCTTAACATTGCTTAGATTGAGTCCTTCTAAAATTGGTATTCCGTTATTTAAAAATGCACGATGAACATAAGCGTCGTCTTCATCCTTGCCTATTGTTATACCGTCTGTTCCGATAAGTTTTAGTCCAGTTGTGCAGGCATCTTCAACTGCACCGGACATAAAATGTGCTTTGCCACCGGATTTTATGAGCAGACGTTCACAATTCCTCGGAAAAAACTCCTCAACAGTTACGCCCGCAATCATTCCCTTTGGAAGCTCAATAACCGTACAGGGTCCAACAAAGTAATTAAGGTCAAGCTTTTCAATTGAGTCCCCATTTTCTATGTAATGCATTGGAGCATCAATATGTGTTCCCGTATGAAGAGATGCGTAAATTGCAGACAGCTCGAACTCATCACCGCAGTCCATCCTGTTTAAGTGCTGAAGCTTTGGTTCCGGGTCTGTGTAGTATATCTGCGAAGTCAACAAATCTGTCGAAATGTCTATGATGTTCATTTACCTGCCCCCTACTACATCAATTAATCACATTGTAGCAAAAAATGTTTTATTTTGCAAAATTTTTCTTAGAGTCCTATTATTCGTACTCTAAAGCACTGTACACCAAAATAGGGGTTGAAAAATTTTCACAGCGTTTGTATAATGAAACATATAGAACATTTGTTCGTAAATAAAAAGGGAGGAATAAAACTATGACACTTGATGAATTGGGAACGGAGTACATTAGGCAATCGGAGTACATTACAACACAAATACATAATTTGAGGCCACAGCTTAAAACATTAAAGGGTTATGAGCTGTTGGACCTTAGAAGAAAGTTATCAAATCTTTAT
>CAYMZO010000185.1:0-2764 GCA_964394885.1 uncultured Eubacteriales bacterium
ATATAACTATGGTATAATTTTGTCTGTTAATAGTGAAATATGGAGGTATTTTTAATGAAGGTTGGATTTATTGGCTGTGGAAATATGGCAAATGCAATAATCAAAGGTGCAATAAAATCTCAAGCATTGAATAATAAAGATATATATGTTTTTGACATAGACAAAGAAAAAACAAAAATATGCAGTGAAGATAATGGAGTTAACATAGCTTGTAACGAAAAGGAATTAATATCAAATGTTGATGCAATCATTTTAGCTGTAAAGCCAAAGAATTTTGAAACATTACTTCCGTCAATTGATAATAATCTAAAGGAAAAAAATCCTCTTATTATTTCGATTGCAGCAGGCAAAACATTGGAGTTTATTTCTTCCTTTTTATCTTATAAACCATCATTAGTAAGAGTAATGCCAAACATAAATGCTAAGGTTGGAGAAGCTATGTGTGCCTATTGTGATAACGGTAGCATATCTGATGCTCAAGAAAACCTCGTGCGTAATGTTTTCTCTTCAATAGGAAAGGCTATGAAGCTTGACGAACAATTCTTTCCGTTGTTTGGAGTTATTGCAGGATGTGCTCCTGCATACGCATATATGTTTATAGATTCACTTGCAAGGGCTGCTGTAAAGCAGGGGATGAGTAAACAAACAGCACTTGAAATTGCAGCGCAAACGGTTTATGGAAGTGCAAAGCTTATAATGGAAGGCAACGAACACCCTTGGGAATTGATAGACCAAGTATGTTCACCTGGAGGAACAACAATAGAGGGCGTTGTTTCTTTGCAACAGGATGGATTTGAGTCTGCGGTTGAGCATGCAGTAGACAAAGCGATTCAAAAGGATAAGAAAATATAAGATTATTATAAAATAATACAATAAAAGACACATCTGGAAATGTTGTTTTCAGATGTGTCTTTTTGAATATAAAAAAGGACCTCAGGCATAACCCAAAGTCCTTTTTATATTTTATATTAAATAATTTATGAATTTGCTATCATTCGTCCTGCAATCTTTTCCATAGAGGATCTTACTTTTGCAATCTTCTTATCCTTTAAAACTACTTTTTTGTCAGCCTTTTCTAAATAATCGTTAAAGTAATCATTATATTTTTCTTCAACAAGAGAAGATGTGATTGTGTTTTGCCATTCAGCCTTATCTGCAACACTTACGCAATACATAATATGATATCCGTAAGTGGATTCAACAATTCCGGTATCTCCGGACTTGCGTCCACTTTCAAAGCACCAATTAAGAAAAGGTTTAACATAGTTTGAACTTTTTGAAATATCTTCTATAAGTCCACCGTCTTCAGCAGAACCTGTATCATCGCTATTCTTTTTTGCAAGTTCAGAAAAAGTATCTTCTGTTGCCTTACCATCTTTCCAAGTCTTGAGTAGCTTTTCAGCCTCTTGAAGCTTCTTTGCTTTAAGCTCGTCTGTTACAGTAACGTCCTTATCATCCTCAGTGTTGTCATCAAATGATACAAGAATATGTCTTACATCAACAGGCTGTGGAGTGTCATCACGATATGCAGGATTTACTACATATAATACATAACAGGTAACTGAACCATCTTCATTTTCTTTTGTAAAGATTTTTCTGTCTCCGGCAACACGGGAGTCATCATATACCCATTTAGCAGCATCTTCAGACACATAAGATGTAATGTTTGATTTGTTAGTAGCACTCATCAATGTTGCAGAATCTTCCTTGTACTTATCTTTAGAGCTTTCAGAAGCGTAAGCATAGGCTTGTGAAACAAAAGAAGCTTCGTCTTTTACACCGTCAAACATCTTTTGAATGTTTGCTTTTGTTTCTTCGGCAGATTTTTTAGTTTCTGCTTTTAACTCTTCATCAGTCTTTTTATCACTCTCATCTGATGCAGCGGTAGATGAAAGATAGAACATACGAATATCAACAACGTCATAATCGTCTTTGTTCTCGTTATATTCTTTGTTTACTGTTTCGTCTGTTATAGAATCCTCAAATTCTTTTTGCTTTGAGTTTGAATACTTTTCTGCAAGAGTTTGATTCTCAAAAATTTCTCTTAAAAGTTTTTCGTTCATACCCTTGCCAAAGTTTTGTCTTAAATAGGCATCAAGAGAATAATTGTTTTCGGCAGCAGTTTCTCTAATATCCTTAATATACTCATTAAGCTCTTTCTTGTCATCGTCTGTAATCTTCATACCAGCCTTGATTGCTTTTTGAGCAAGGTCTCTATTCATATAGCAAGATTGAATAGATAAGCTTTCAAAATAATCTGCCCAAGTTGGATTTTTACCATACTTGTCTTTGTCAAGCTCACTAAGAGTGTACTTTTGATTTTCAGGAGTCTTGTTGGCATCATATCCTGTCATCATTACTCCGGCACCTTCACCGTAATACTGTTGGTAAGCAGATTCATATTGTGCTGATGTGCTGTGATATGAAGTTAAAAAATATCTATAATAATATTCGTATTCAGCAACAGAAATCTTTGTTCCGTCTGAAGTGGTAAGTGCAGTGGTCATTCTCTTTGGAACACCAAAAAAATTAATTAGAAAGCCACTGATAAGTGCTACAACAAGCACTATTGAAATTATGACAGAAGCTTTTACTTTGTGATTTTTTTTATCTGGGGAAGTTGGTTTATTACCCTTCTTCTCTTCAGCTTTTGCAAGACGTTCCTTACGCTTTTCACGATAAAGCTCAGAACTGTTCTTATTAGGTTCTTTATCCATTAATCCTATCAATCCTTCCTGAAATTAATTACTTGACATTTTATACC
>CAYMZO010000186.1:0-2676 GCA_964394885.1 uncultured Eubacteriales bacterium
CAAAGGTGCTGTGGGATATCCCGCAGTGCCTTGTTTTTTATTCCTTTATGGGATATAATTGTTTAAAAATTTCTTGTACTTATTTTTAATAAGTTAAATAAGGCTAAGAATTTTCACCACATTATAAATAAATGTGATATTATTTATGCAATGCTTAAGGAGGCTATTTTATGAATAACGATGTTGCTGTTAATGTACCTGAAATATTTGGTAGTATGGTATTTAATGATACAGTAATGAAAGAGAGATTGCCAAAAGACACCTATTTAGCAATTAAAGATGCTGTTAAAGAAGGTGGCATTCTCGACAGAAAGATTGCCAACGTAGTTGCAAGTGCAATGAAGGATTGGGCTGTTGAAAAAGGTGTAACTCACTATACTCACTGGTTCCAACCTATGACAGGTATCACAGCAGAAAAGCACGATAGTTTTATTTCTCCTTCTGATGAAGGAAGAGTTATTATGGAATTTTCAGGCAAAGAGCTTATAAAAGGTGAGCCTGATGCCTCAAGTTTTCCATCAGGTGGACTACGTGTAACATTTGAGGCACGTGGATATACAGCTTGGGACCCTACATCTTATGCCTTTATTAAAGATAACACCCTTTGCATACCAACTGTTTTCTGTTCATACGGCGGACAGATACTTGATAAAAAGACTCCTCTTTTGCGTTCTATTCAGGCTGCCGACAAACACGCAATGAGAATTGTTAATTTGTTTGGAAACTCTACAAACGCAAAGCACGTAAATACAACTGTTGGCTCTGAGCAGGAATATTTTCTTGTTGACAAAGAGCTTTATGAGCAACGTGAAGATCTTATAATTTGCGGAAGAACTCTTTTTGGTTCTAAGCCACCTAAGGGACAGGAACTTGAGGACCATTATTTCGGTACAATTAAGCCTCGAGTAATTTCATTTATGAAAGACCTCGACATCGAGCTTTGGAAGCTTGGTATTCTTGCAAAGACAGAGCATAACGAAGTTGCTCCGGCTCAGCACGAACTTGCACCTATTTATTCTGATACAAACTCGGCAACAGACCACAATCAGCTCACAATGGAAACAATGAAAAAAGTCGCTACAAAGCACGGTCTGGCTTGTCTTCTTCACGAAAAACCATTTGCAGGTGTTAACGGTAGTGGGAAACACAACAACTGGTCAATTTCAACCGACACAGGTGCCAATCTATTTGACCCGGGCGATTCTCCTCAAAAGAATGCACAATTTCTTTTGTTCCTTGCAGCTGTTGTAAAGGGTATTGACGATTATCAAGATTTGTTGCGTGTTTCGGTTACAGGTGCAGGAAATGACCATCGTCTTGGTGCAAACGAAGCACCTCCTTCAATAGTTTCGATGTTCCTTGGCGATGAACTTGATGCTGTTATCAATTCAATAGTCAACGATGAAATTTACGTTAAAAAAGATAAACAAATAATGAAATCGGGAGTTTCATCTATTCCGAGATTTTCTAAGGATACAACAGACCGTAACCGTACATCTCCATTTGCATTTACAGGCAACAAATTTGAATTCAGAATGCTCGGCTCTACATCATCTATTGCTTGTCCCAACACTATATTAAACACAATCCTCGCAGAAGAGCTTTCACAGTTTGCAGATATTCTTGAAAATTCAAAAGACTTTGACGCAGACCTTCACGAGCTTATCAAAAAGACATTTAAAGAGCATAGCAGGATTATCTTTAACGGAAACAACTATTCAGAGGAATGGGTTGTTGAGGCTGAAAGACGTGGCCTTCTTAACCTTCGTACAACACCCGATGCTCTTCCTTATTACATTGAGAAGAAAAATATTGAACTGTTTGAACGACACAGAATTTATTCTGAAGAAGAGCTTCAATCAAGATATGAAATTCTTATGGATAACTACTGCAAAATACTTCATATTGAGGCACTTACCATGCTTGAAATGGTAAAGAAGGATATTTTCCCTGCCGTTTGTGCATATATGAACGAGCTTAGCAGCACTGTTGCGAACAAAAAGACTGCTGTTCCTGGTCTTGCTTGTGAGCTTGAAACAAGTCTTATCAAAAAGCTTTCTTCTCTTAGCGATTCTCTTTACAAAAAATGTGAGACACTCGAGTCTGATGTTATTAAAGCAGATGACGATTCAGACATAAAGACAAAAGCTTTTTACTACAAGGATACTATATTTGTTGAAATGCAGGAAATGCGTGCAGTTGCTGATGAATTGGAAACAATTACAGCAAAAGATTTCTGGCCTTATCCTTCATACACCGAACTTCTTTACAGTGTATAATTCACATAAACAATTTAAGCAGAGTGGAAAATTCCCACTCTGCTTTTTCTTTAATCATAAATAATATTTTATCACTTAATTTTAATAATAACTAAAAGAATTTCATTGGTTACCGAGATACTGCTTCATTCTTTGAACGTTATTTTCTTCTATTCTAATAAGCTCTTCTCCCAGTTTTTTAGTACTTTCAGGTATGCCTGAATACTGCTTAAGAGTCCTTGACATATCAATAACACCCATCATACTGCCCTGAATCATCATTTCTGCAATATGGTCGTTACTCTTATCTACAAGAGTATTGAGTTTTACACCCGACCAAAGTCCCATTTGTGCAACAGGATTAACACTTTTAGGAGTCTGGCTGTGTTTTGCAAGCTGTTCAGACGCCTTATTGGAT
>CAYMZO010000187.1:0-2653 GCA_964394885.1 uncultured Eubacteriales bacterium
GCTCAACCAATAAATCCAATCTCAGTTAGATCAAAAAAGTGGTTAACTGATGCCCTTTTTGAATTGCTTAAAGAAAAGCCGTATGACAAAATATCAATTAGAGAAATATCACAAAAGGCAGACCTTACACGACAAACGTTTTATCATAACTTTTCTTCAAAGGACATGCTCTTAATGTATAAGTCTGACCAACTATTTGAGGAGTTTTATGAGTTTGCAAATCAAAATGATATAAAGTCAATGCAGGACTTGCTGTTTTTCTTCTTCAGATATTGGCAAGACCACTCGGACTTTATTAAGATACTTATAGATAACAATATGGCACACATATTAACCCGCAGATACCCGGACTACTTCAAAAAGGTCAAAATCCTTAATGTTAGCGATTTGATTTCTGAGGAACAGCAGGAATATGTATACTCATTCTTTTCCGGTGCACTAATATATCTTCTGTGCACATGGATGGAGCAGGGAATGAAGAGTTCTCCCAGAGAAATGGCAAAAATCGTAATGGAAATTCTCGAAGGAAATTTTTATCTTATGGAAAGGCAACCTAAGTAGAACCATATCAAGCTTATATAACAATAACCTTAAATCAAATATGTTGAATTTATATTGTTTGTAATAACAAATAAACCGCAATGTTTTAACTTAACATTGCGGTTTTTACTGTTTATAATGTTTTATTTTAAATTAGGTTACCAGATTACCTTTGAAGCAATATCTGCTTTTGCCGAAGCGATGAAGTCGTCAATCGAAATTGAACCAATATCACCTTCGCCACGTTTTCTAACAGAAACTGTTCCGCCGTCAACCTCATTATCTCCGATTACAAGCATATATGGGGTCTTTTGTAGCTGAGCTTCACGAATTTTATAACCGATTTTTTCTGCTCGGTCATCAACTTCAACACGAATTCCACTTAACTCAAGTGTGTTCTTTATCTCAAAAGCTTTATCGTGGTGCCTGTCTGCAATCGGAAGAAGCTTAACTTGAACAGGAGCAAGCCAAAGAGGAAATGCTCCTGCATATTTTTCAATAAGAAGCGCAAGTGTTCTTTCATAACATCCAATAGAGGTTCTGTGAATGATATATGGGTTTTTCTTTGAACCATCTCTGTCGACATACTCCATACCAAACTTTTCGGCAAGCATTTGGTCAATCTGAATTGTTATAAGAGTGTCTTCCTTACCGTGAACGTTCTTGATTTGAATATCAAGCTTAGGACCATAGAAAGCAGCTTCTCCAATTCCTATAACATAAGGAATTTCAAGGTGGTCAAGAATTTTCTTCATAACAGACTGTGCTTCGTCCCACTGCTCTTTTGTTCCGATATATTTATCTTTATCGTTTGGATCCCATTGAGAAAAACGATAAGAAACATCTTCGTAAAGACCTAAGGTTTTCAGCATAAAAATGGCAAGCTCTAAGCAATTCTTAAATTCATCTTCGAGTTGCTCTGGAAGGCACATAAGGTGTCCCTCTGATATTGTAAATTGACGTACACGGATAAGTCCGTGCATTTCACCCGATGCTTCATTACGGAAAAGTGTAGATGTTTCGTTGTATCTCAACGGTAAATCACGATATGAACGGGATTTATTCAAATATGCCTGATACTGGAATGGACAGGTCATAGGACGCAGTGCAAATACCTCGTCGTCCTTTTCTTCATCTCCGAGTACAAACATACCTTCCTTGTAGTGGTCCCAATGTCCCGAAAGCTTGTAAAGGTCGCTCTTTGCCATAAACGGAGTCTTGGTTAAAAGCCAACCTCTTCTTTGCTCTTCGTCCTCAACAAAACGCTGAAGAGTCTGGATAACTCTTGCACCCTTTGGAAGCATAATCGGTAACCCTTGACCAACTATATCACTTGTTGTAAATAGCTCAAGTTCTCTGCCGAGTTTGTTGTGGTCTCTCTTTTTTGCCTCTTCAACGGAGACTAAATATTCGTCAAGAGCTGCCTGCTTTGGAAAGGCTGTTCCATAAATACGCTGAAGCATCTTGTTTTTTGAATCTCCACGCCAGTATGCACCGGTGCAAGATGTTAAAGCAAATGCCTTGATGCGTCCTGTTGTTGGAAGATGAGGACCTGCACAAAGCTCGTCAAACTCGCCTTGACGATAAAAAGTTATATTTTCACCTTTGTCAGAATGCTCTTTTATAAGCTCGACTTTATAAGGCTCGTCCTTGTCGCTCATAAATTTAATGGCATCTTCAGGAGTCATTTCGTGTCGCTCAAGCTCAAGATTTTCTTTGACAATCTTTTTCATCTCGGCTTCAATTTCTTTTAAGGTTTCGGTAGTGAATGAGGTGGTGGTGTCAAAGTCATAATAGAAACCATTGCTTATTGAAGGTCCTATTGCAAGCTTCGTTTCAGGATAAAGTCTTTTTACAGCCTGTGCAAGAATGTGCGATGTAGTGTGCCAAAAAGCACGCTTTCCATCCTCGTCATCAAAAGTTAAAATGGCAAGCTCACAGTCCTGTGTTAAAGGAGTTCGTAAATCACAGACCTCATTATTGATTTTGCAGGCACATGCGGACTTGTAAAGTCCCATGCCAAGACTTTTGGCGACTTCTTCAGCAGTAATGCCATTATCAAATTCCTTGATAACATCGCCTTTTAGTTTTACTTTAATCATTTTATTTCCAC
>CAYMZO010000188.1:0-2618 GCA_964394885.1 uncultured Eubacteriales bacterium
GTGGGGTTTATTTTATATAATTTATAGTTTTATGAATTCATATCTGCAAAGTAAGAAGCAACATCGCTTGGAACATCATTAACATTTAAGTTTTCACTATCGTTTGCATTGCGTTCATTAAGAACCATAAGCAACCATTGTAAGACATTAAAGTAAACCTGGTTCTTTATTTCCGGAATTTCGTTAAGAATTTCATGCCTTGCTTCAGGATACAATATCATATATGGTTCGTGTCCAGCTGTTCGTAGATTATCACAAGTTGCCTGAACTCCTACTCCAAATAATCCAACAGGATCCTTAGCACCGGCAATTAAGAACAACGGTAAAGATGTTGGAACTTTATAAGCCCAATCTCTTGCACAGGCATCAACAACAAATGAAACTAAAGTTCTGCATTCACCAAGAGAAAATGTTGCTCCACACAATGGATCATTTAAGTAATTTTTTACATTTTCCTCATTTATGCTCAACCAATCGCTTAGGGTCTTTGGATTTTTAATTCCCACATTACTTATCTTTCCGAACATTTTAGTTATGGAGTCATATTTTTTATCGGGACCAATTTTTTCTACAATATAATCAATTGGTTTTTCAAGGAATGTAACAGCAGTAGGTACCTCCCCTGTTCCACAAATTACTGCTCCTGCTAAATCTTCTCCAAATAAAGAAATATAAATTCTTGCACAGAAAGAGCCCATACTATGTCCAAACATAAAATAAGGAAGCTCAGGATATCTTTTTGACATAATATTGTATAACTTATGCATATCATCAATTATTCTAACGCTACCGTCCTTAGGCATTAGGCTAAGTTCTTCGATAGTGCCTGCGGATTTTCCGTGTCCAAGATGGTCATTACCACAAACAATAAAACCATTGCTTGCAAGATAACGTGCAAATTCATCATATCGTCCAATATGTTCAGATATACCATGTGCAATTTGAATAACACCAATAGGTAACACATCATCATCTTGCCAAATCAGACATCTGATTTTGTGCTGACCGGTAGTAGACATAAAATATGCTTCTTTTTGAATAACAGACATTTTAATTACCTCCATAAAACAACTTTGATTATAAATTATCAATTATTTCCAATTATATCATACCTTAACTGCTTTTGTAAATGAAAAAGAGACCTGTATTTCTACAAGTCTCTTTTTCTTGTTAAAGCAAAAATCTACCAAGTAAATTTCTTATTTAAATTTATACATTAAACTTCTAATCCGGTTGATTTATCCTTTATTTCCCCATCTTCTTCAAATACATATTCGTTTCCGGGGAATATAGCGTTAAGTATTATGCCGGCAAGTGCAGCAACTGCAAGTCCTGTAAGGCTAATTGTTACAGTTGAAATCTTAAATGATACAGATGGAATTCCGATAGCTGATACGAGAATAACAGCTGCAATTATTAAGTTTCTGCTCTTTGTGAAATCAACTTTGTTTTCAACTAAGTTTCTTGCTCCAACAGCAGAAATCATACCATATAATACGAATGAAACTCCACCGATAATCGAAACCGGAATTGTGTTGATTACTGCTGCAAATTTTGGAGAGAACGAAAGAATTATTGCTACACAAGCTGCAATTCTTATAACCTTAGGATCATATACCTTAGTTAACGCAAGAACACCTGTATTTTCACCGTAGGTTGTATTTGCAGGTCCACCAAAGATTGATGAAAATGTAGTTGCAAGTCCATCTCCAATTAATGTTCTGTGTAAGCCCGGGTCTTTAATATAGTTCTTTCCGGTTGTTGCACCGATAGCTGAAATATCTCCAATGTGTTCCATCATAGTAGCAAGAGCAATTGGTACTATTGCAACAATAGAAGTTACTATAAGAGATTTATCTGCAAAAGCATTCGTAATAAAAGCGTCTGTATGAAGTGGTAAGCCAAACCAAGCCGCCTCTTTTATTGGTGCAAAATCAACTTGATGCATTAAAATAGCAGCAATATATGAAACAACAATTCCTATTATTATAGGAATAATCTTCATCATACCCTTACCAAAGATATTACAAAGTATTATTACAGCAAGTGCAATAATTGCAAGAATCCAATTGTCTTTACAGTTATTAACTGCAGTTGGTGCAAGTATAAGTCCAATAGAAATAATAATTGGTCCTGTTACAACAGGTGGAAAAAATCTCATAACCTTGTTAACTCCAAAGCCCTTTATAAAGGCTGCGAGTATAACATAAACTAAACCGGCTATTGCTACGCCTAAACAAGCATAAGGCAACAGTTCTTTGTTTGGAGAACCATCAGCGAGTTTTGGTGCAACAGCTGCATATCCTCCTAAAAATGCAAATGACGAACCAAGAAATACAGGAACCTTTCCTTTGGTAATCAGATGGAACAAAAGTGTTCCTAATCCAGCCATTAAGAGCGTTGTTGCAATGTCAAGTCCTGTGATTATTGGAACAAGTACTGTTGCTCCAAACATTGCAAAGGTATGTTGAATACCAAGCAATAACATTTTAGGTATTCCAAGTGTTCTGGCATCATAAATGCCTGAGTTGGTTTTCTCACTCATTTTATAACTTCCTCTCCTTTTTTAAATTATTTGGCAACATAATCTTTTTTTAGATTAGTTGCCATTTTTTTGT
>CAYMZO010000189.1:0-2616 GCA_964394885.1 uncultured Eubacteriales bacterium
TAATTAAATATTGAGCAACACTATGAAGCTTTTCAATATAGCGACGTAAAATATCCTCTGCTCTGTCGTAAGCATCAGAAATAATATTGTTAATTTCATTATCAATTTCTGCTGCGGTATTTTCAGAGTAATTTCTAACGTGGTTATAGTCTTTTCCAAGAAATACTTCCTGATTGTTAGAGCCATAAGAAATTGGTCCTAAAGTCTTACTCATACCATATTTAGTAATCATTTTTCTAACAATATCAGTTGCTCTTTCGATATCATTAGAAGCACCTGTTGAAATATCTCCAAGTACGATAGCCTCTGCAACTCTACCACCAAGCAAAGTAACGACTTCATTTAACATATCGCTTTTGGCTTTATAACTCTTATCTTCCGTTGGAATAGACATAGTGTATCCACCGGCCATTCCACGAGGAATAATAGAAATCTGATGAACAGGGTCAAGACCATCAAGATAAAAGGTTGTAATTGCGTGTCCGGCTTCGTGATAAGCAGTTAATTTCTTTTCCTTATCACTAATCTTCTTGGATTTTTTCTCGCTTCCAACAACTACTTTAATTGTCGCTTCACTAATTTCATCCATTGTAATTGCATGAAGTCCTCTACGTGCAGCAAGCAATGCTGCTTCATTTAGAAGATTTTCAAGGTCAGCACCGGTAAATCCAGCAGTTGAACAAGCAATTTTATCAAGCTTTACATCTACTGCAAGTGGCTTTGATTTTGCATGAACTTTAAGAATTGCTTCACGTCCTACAATATCAGGATAATTAACAGTTACTTGACGGTCAAAACGACCGGGTCTTAAAAGTGCAGGGTCGAGTATGTCAGGTCTGTTGGTAGCTGCAATTATTATTACGCCTTCATTTGTTCCAAAGCCGTCCATCTCAACAAGCAACTGGTTAAGTGTTTGTTCACGTTCGTCGTGTCCACCGCCCATACCTGCACCACGATGACGACCAACTGCATCAATTTCATCTATAAATATAATGGCAGGTGCATTCTTCTTTGCCGCCTCAAAAAGGTCCCTTACTCTTGAAGCACCAACACCAACGTACATCTCAACAAAGTCAGAACCTGAGATTGAGAAGAAAGGTACTCCTGCTTCACCTGCAACAGCTCTTGCAAGCAAAGTCTTACCTGTACCGGGAGGTCCAACAAGCAATACGCCTTTAGGAATTCTTGCACCTAAATCACTAAACTTCTGCGGATTTCTAAGGAACTCAACAATTTCGCTAAGCTCTTCTTTTTCCTCATCAACTCCGGCGACATCGTCAAAAGTTGTTTTTCTATTTCCCACAGTTCCATCTTTTATTCTTGCCTTGCCAAAATTCATTGCCCTATTGTTTTCGCCCATCATCGTTTGATTCATCTTCTTTGAGACAAAAACCAAAGCAACGACAACAAGTATCATCATTAATATTGTAGGCAATATTGACATCCAAGCAGATGAAGCTGCGCCCTCAATATAATCCATTTTTATTGGTTTATCAGGGTTATTGTTATTATATTCTCTAACTTTATCGTGAATATCGTTAATAAAGAGGTTCACATTAGGAACATTATATACTCTTTTTTCTTTTTCGCCCTTTAAAACATAAACTAACTTTCCGCTACCAAGATTAAGGTTATATTCCGTTATCTTACCTTCATCAAAGTAATTAAGTATTTCATAATATTCTGTTTTGTCAGATGGGTTTGACGACAAGTACCAAAAGATACCTGAAATAATGAATATAGGAATTAATATCCAAGATAAGGCCGCAACCCAACCACTTTTTTTGTTTTCCAAACAAAATCCCTCCTAAAATAGAGCGTATGCGAAACAAATTAGTTTATTTGCTGTATACTTCTGGTTTTAGAATTCCCACATAAGGAAGATTACGATACTTTTCATCATAATCTAATCCATAACCAACAACAAACTCGTCCGGAATTTTTGCACCGGTAAAATCTGCAGATAAATCAACCTCACGTCTATCCGGTTTATCAAGGAATGTGCAAATTTTAACACTATTAGGATTTCTTGTTTTTAAGATTTCCATAAGTGATTTAAGGGTCTTTCCTGTATCAAGTATATCTTCTACTATTAAAAGGTCATAACCTGTAAGGTCAATATCAAGATCTTTAATAATTTTCACTTTTCCACTGCTAACAGTTTTATCGCCATAACTGGAAACTACCATAAAATCAATTTTGCACGGAATTGAAATTGCTCTCATAAGGTCTGCCATAAACACTACTGAACCTTTAAGGACACTTATAAGTATAAGGTTTTTACCCTCATATTCTTTACTTATTTTTTCCCCTAATTCTTTTACTACTTTAGAAATTTGCTCTTCGTCAAGCAAAACTTCGCTTATATCCTCTCTCACAAAACTACCTCCTGACAGTTATCTGCAATGCATTTTTAGTCTGTTTAGAAACTGCTACTTTTTCACTTGGACCAAAACCTTCAATCCAATATATCTCATTATCATTAGATAAAATTACAATATCATTTCTCATTTCGACTGGTATTTTAGATTCATTAAAAAGTTTCTTTAATGACTTTGAAACATTTCTTCTACCATTTTTTCATATAGTTGTTTCCGATGATCGGCTAATAACATA
>CAYMZO010000190.1:0-252 GCA_964394885.1 uncultured Eubacteriales bacterium
TTAACCGAAATGATTAATAAAATGACAACCAATTATACTTATTTTATGAGAGAGTCAAAACATTTTGATTATTTAAAGGATATAGTTTTACCTTATTATGTAAATACACAAAAAGAAAAAGAGCTTCGTGTTTGGTCTGCCGGCTGTTCCTCCGGAGAAGAAGCATATACAATTGGAATGATTATTCAGGATTTTATAAAAAGTAATAATAAATATTTCAATGCAAAAATATTGGCAACAGATCTATCAAAT
>CAYMZO010000190.1:262-2566 GCA_964394885.1 uncultured Eubacteriales bacterium
TGTGTGGGTGCACAAAAAGCCGAGTATTTAAACGAAAGTATCGACACACTTCCCTTGGATTGGAAGAATAAATACTTTAAAATGATAGATGAAGAAAAAAGTGTGGTTGATGATAAGGTTAAGAATATGGTAAAATTAGCTTATCTAAATTTAATGGATCCATATTTTCCGTTTAAAAAGAAGTTCCACATAATATTTTGCAGGAATGTTATGATATACTTTGATGCACAAACAAAAGATAATTTGGTTGAAAAGTACTATAATGCACTTGAACCTGGCGGATATCTTTTTATTGGACACTCAGAGGCACTTAATCGTGAGAAAACAAAATTCAAATATATAAAGCCAGCAATATATCGAAAGGAAAAATGACATGAGAATTTTGAAAAAAATACGGGTTCTTATTGTTGATGATTCACTTGTTTTTAGGGAGCTTTTATCCAAAAAAATTGCAGAAGATCCTGCAATCGAAGTTGTTGCCACAGCTTGCGATGCATACGATGCCCGAGATAAAATTCTTGAGCATAATCCCGATGTTATGTTATTGGATATTGAAATGCCCAAAATGAATGGACTTGAGTTTTTGGAAAAGCTCTTGCCACAGTACCCAATGAGAGTAATTGTAACAAGTTCTGCAAATAACTGCGTCTTTGATGCATTAAATGCCGGAGCGTTGGATTTCGTTGCAAAACCAGGCTCCGACACAGGTACTGATATGAATAGTTATATACGTGAATTAATATTAAAAACAAAAACCGCATCCGTTGCAAAAATTTTAACTTCAGAAGAGAATAGTGTCCATAGCTTAAGCCACAGCCAGGTAAGGGATGCTAAGGATAAAGTTATTGCAATTGGTGCATCAACAGGCGGTACAGAGGCGATAGTTCAGGTACTGTCCACTTTTTCGAGGGATGTACCGGGAATAGTAATAACACAACATATGCCTCCTGTTTTTACAAATATGTATGCACAAAGATTAAATAAGACTATGAGTCTTGAAGTTAAAGAGGCAAAAGACGGAGATATTATTAAGCCTGGCACTGTATTAATAGCACCTGGAGATTTTCATATGTCCGTTAAAAAGATAGGTTCTACCTTTAAAGTAAGATGCACAAAAGGAGAAAGAGTTAATGGACATTGCCCGTCTGTTGACGTTCTCTTTAAATCAGTGGCAAAAGAAATAGGTCCAAATGCAATAGGAGTTATACTAACCGGAATGGGCTGTGATGGTGCTAAAGGCTTGCTTGAAATGAGAAAAGCAGGAGCAAGAACAATAGGTCAAGATGAAGCATCGTGCGTAGTTTATGGAATGCCAAAAGTAGCATTTAATATTGGTGCTGTTGAAAAGCAAGTTGCTTTAGATAAAGTAGGTCAAACCGTATATTCTTTCTTGGGTTAGTAGCTATAATGAATAAATAAAAAATGCCAGGTACACTAAATTGTGTACTTGGCATTTTTATAGTGCAAATAATATATCAGATTATTCAAAATAATCAGGGTTTTCCTTTTTGTTAACAGCAGGATAAATACTTAAATTATCATTTCTGTCGCACGTTGCAAGAAAAATATCCTGTGCAGATTTATAACCCTGTGCTTTAAAGTTCTTTTCAAGCCACGCCTCATTCTTGCCCATAAGTTTTAGATTTTTACTCATAACCCTGCCATCAATTATAACATTTGCAATGACAAATTCTTGCTCAGGAGAAAGGTTTAAGTCATTTGGAGTAGCAGGTCTTTGGGTTGAAACAGGTAGAAAACTTACATTGCCGTTATGCTCAAGAATTGCCGTTTGAATTTGGCTTAAATCAAAATATCCACTAATTCGGCAGAGAGTCATAAAATCGCTAATATCAAGTCTTGCTTTTTTTAAGTTTTCTCTGTAAAGATGTCCATTGTCATATAGTAATATGGTTCTGCCACTGAAAATTTTTCGGAATTTAATGGATTTGTTTGTGAGATAAGAAATAAGAAATGCAAGAAGACCATAAATAAGCATAGCAATTAACGGAAAAGTTGGACTTTTATCAAGTTCCGTTGCCATTTCTGCGGCAATAGAACCAATTGTAATGCCGGTAATATAATCAAACATATTTAATTGCGATAATTGTTTGTTTCCCATAAGCTTTGTAAGTAAAAACAATACCGCAATTGAAGCCAAAGATGATAATATAACTTGTAAATATTGCATATTTTTTGCATCTCCTTTAAGGTCTATTATTTACATCTGTTGAGTTAATATACAACAGGAAAATTTGATTTTTTATATATAAAATGGTATAATATTGAAAATTTTTTATACTGAGG
>CAYMZO010000191.1:0-2563 GCA_964394885.1 uncultured Eubacteriales bacterium
AAGGGGCAGGACGATGAGTTACAATAATATCCTTGATATGCACGCACACTCTGACAATTCTTTTGACGGAGAAGATGCGATGATTTATGTGTGCGAATGTGCACAGAGCAATGGAATTAGAGCAGTTGCATTTACTGACCACTGTGAAGTTGATAATTACAAGCAGGATAAATTTGCACCAAAAGTTCTTGCACAGTCATATTTTGAAGCATTAAAATCCAAGCTTGTTTATGAAGGCAGCCTTATTATATGTAGCGGAATAGAGCTTGGACAACCTACTTTTGATGAGCAGACGGCAGAAAAGATTATTTCAAGATTTAATTATGATATTGTTCTGGCATCTATCCATAACCTTAGAAATAAAAAGGATTTTTATTTTCTTGATTATACTAAAGAAAATATAGACGAGCTTCTTACTGATTACTTTACGGAAATGCTTGAGATTGCCAAGTGGAATAAATTTGATTCTCTGGCTCATTTAACGTATCCGTTAAGATATATTAAGGGCAAATATAATATAGATGTTGATTTAAAAGCTTTTTCAGACTATACGGATGAAATTTTTAAAACTCTTGCACAAAACGGAAAAGCGTTAGAGATAAACACTTCGGGATTGCGTCAAAGTTTAGGAGACACAATGCCTTCAAAGGATTTAATCAGTCGTTATAAAGAGCTTGGCGGAGAATTGATTACAATTGGCTCAGATTCTCATAGAGCAAAGGATATAGGAGCGGGAGTTGAGCAGGCAATGAGTGTTTGTGCTGATTGTGGCTTTAAATATGTTGCACTGTATCAGAGCAGAGAACCTGTAATGATTTCTATTGAAAATTCGAACGGAGAAGTAATATGATTGTAAATGCTGCAGCAAAAATAAATCTTATGCTTGATATTCTCGGAAGAACTGAAAATGGTTATCATAGCCTGTATATGATTATGCAGTCGGTTGGTATTTATGACACGATTACCGTCGATATGACCGATACAGGTAAAATTACAATTTCCTGTTCGGAAAAAGAACTTCCTTGTGATAAATCAAATATTGCATATAAAGCTGCAAAGGCATTCTTTGATTTTACAGGATGCAAAAATAATGGTATTCATATTGATATAAAAAAGCAAATTCCTTTTGAAGCAGGTCTTGCAGGCGGAAGTGCAGATGCGGCAGCAGTAATAACGGCACTTGATAAAATGTTTGAAACTAATCTTACAACCAAACAGCTCTCAAAGATTGGACTTGGAGTTGGCTCGGATGTTCCGTTCTGCCTTCAGGGAGGTACAATGCTTGCACTTGACGTTGGTGGAGTTTTAGCTCCGCTTCCGGATATGCCTGATTGTTATCTTGTGTTGGCAAAGCCTAAGCAGGGTGTTTCCACTGCTCAAGCGTATGCAGCTTACGACAATCTTACATACTGTCGTCATTTAGACAGGCAGGGAATGCTTCGTGCAGTTGTTGAAGGAGACTTAAACAAAATCTGTATGTTGATGGGAAACGTGTTTGAACAGTTTGTTGAGGTCCTTGAGCGTGTTGACATTAAGAGAGTAATGCGTGAGAACAATGCAGTTGGGTGTTGTATGAGTGGTAGCGGACCAACCGTTTTTGGAGTCTTTACAAATGAAGCGGATGCATCTAATTGTGCTGAGCAGTTAAGAAAGAATATAAAAGATGTGTTTGTTTGCCAACCGGTTGATAGTGGATGTAAAGTAAATTAAAATTTAAAAAAAGTTGTTTAAGAATATAAAACGCCGTCCATACTTCAGTTAAAGGGACGGTGTTTTTTTATGGGTGAAAATAAATTAAAAAGAATAGAAATTTCATTACTTATGGCTTTTGTACTTACAGCTGCAATCAGTATGACAAGCTTTGCGGCAAATTGTAACGGGATAGAACATAGTGTACTTAGAATGCACGTAATAGCAAACTCTGACAGCAAAGAGGACCAAGAACTCAAACTAAAAGTCAGAGATGCAGTTTTAAAAGAGGGCAGCGACGTTTTTGGAGGTTCATCAAATGTTACTGATGCCGAAGAAAAAATAGCAAAATCTCAGGACAAGCTTTTGAAGGTTGCCAAGGAAGTTGTAAAAGAAGAGGGCTATGATTATAACGTAAAAATTGAAATAGGTCAGGAGTATTTTAACACAAGAACCTATGATAATATTACACTGCCGGCAGGACAGTATAGGGCAGTCAGAATAATAATAGGCGATGGAGCGGGCAAAAATTGGTGGTGTGTTATGTTCCCGCCGTTGTGCCTTCCGGGTGCAACAGAGGAAAGCGAAATAGATGCAGTTTTAACAGATGGAGAGTCAAAGGTTGTAAAGAGCGACCCTGAAATTGATGCTCGATTTAAAATTGTTGAAATATATGAAAAATTTTTAGATTTAATAAAAAAATAACAAATAATATATACGGTGTAGCCGTGTCTCATTCTTAAAACAACATTCCCGTTGTCTTTATACAACAGGGTATGTTGTTTTTTTATAAGAAATTAGTACAAAAACATAGCTGATTGTTGTATAATAAAATTAAAAGTGTAATAAGAAGGAGTGGTTAAAATGTCTAAAC
>CAYMZO010000192.1:0-745 GCA_964394885.1 uncultured Eubacteriales bacterium
TATCTTTATTTACCTAATTATGTTTTCTATGTTAAATTCACTTTCATTCCACATTATTACAAGCGTACCATCCTCAACCTTTATTTTTGCAGGCTTGCTTGTAAACTCATTGCTGACTCCTGTCGGTACGCTACAAGTTAAGGTTGCATTTTCAAGCTTATATTTTAAATTCCACTCCCATACTCCTGTTGCCTGATTTTCAAAGCAAAAGGCAGAAAGCAAATTTTTCTCCTTACCCTTTATTTCAATTTCTGTATTGGTAATGGCTGTTATAACTACTCCCTCTCCAACAAAATATGCACTGACATCTTTCTTTGAAAGGTAAATCAGAGTTTGAATATTTGCAAGTGTATGGTCGAGTCTGCCACCAAGTCCTCCGTAAATCACAAAACAGTTATACCCATTTTCCAGGCCCTTTTCAACCGCAAGCATCATATCTGTTTCATCTTTTTCCGCCGGATGTTGTATAATGTTTTTAACGCTCGGAATTTTTGATATGGAATCAAAATCACCCAACAATATATTGGGGCTTATTTCAAGAGATTTAAGATTGTCATATCCACCATCGGCAGCTATAACAAGGTCATTTTCTTTTACATCTATTTTTTTTATTTCAAAGCTTCCTGCTCCGACAATATAGCATATTTTTTCTATCATTTTACTCACCTTTTAAAATTGTAGCATATTATTATTGAAATGTGTAGTTAAAATACGTTATATTATTTTGTGATAAAGTTACATACAT
>CAYMZO010000192.1:755-2514 GCA_964394885.1 uncultured Eubacteriales bacterium
ACATAAATCAAATTATAGGTTATAATATAAAGCCAAGGGGGAATTTTTATGTCTAATGTAATAATTATAGGCTCGGGACCTGCCGGAGTTTCGGCTTCTCTATACACCTCTCGTGCAGGAATAGATACAACAATAATAACAACCAAAAACAGTTCTCTTAACAAAGCTGAAAAAATAGAGAATTATTATGGATTTGACTCTCCAATATCCGGAGAGCAGCTTGAAAAATCAGGACTTGACGGTGCTAAAAGGCTGGGTGTAAAGGTCATTGAGGACGAAGTTGTCGGTATTTCATTTGAAGATAAGTTGGTTATTAAAACTACATCTGATAATTTAAAAGCAGACGGTGTTATTATCGCAACAGGCTCTTCAAGAATTGCACCTAAAATACCGGGCATTAAAGAATTTGAAGGCAAGGGCGTTAGCTATTGCGCTGTTTGCGATGCGTTCTTTTACCGTGGACGTGATGTTGCAGTGCTTGGCAACGGAGAATATGCCATTCACGAAGCTATGGAGCTTTTGCCTGTCGTAAAATCTGTAACACTTTTAACAAACGGTGAAAATATACCTGAAAACGTCCCTGACGGAATAAAAGTAATATCAACCAAAATTGAATCTTTGAACGGAGATGAAAAAATCAGCTCTGTTAAATTTTCAGACGGTTCAAAATTAAATATAGAGGGATTTTTCGTTGCTATGGGAGTTGCAGGTAGTGCAGCACTGGCAAGAAAAATCGGGGCTATTGTTGACTCAAACAAAATTGTTGTTGATAGCAATATGGCAACCAACATTCCGGGACTATATGCTGCCGGAGATTGCATCGGAGGTTTACTTCAAATATCCAAATCCGTTGCCGACGGAGCTATTGCCGGAACACAAATTATAAAGTATCTCCGAAAGGATTGAGAATATGAGTAACACAAAAAAGCTTATCGTAAAAATCGACCGTTGTCCGCAAAATCACTCTTGTCCATCAGTTAAAGTCTGCCCTGTAAGTGCCTTATCACAAAGCGGTTTTAACGCTCCGAATGTTGATGATGACAAATGTATTAAATGCGGAAAATGCGTTAATTTTTGTCCTAAAAAGGCTCTCGTTTTTGAAGAATAGTCATATAATATCTTAACTAAAGGAGGGTAATTAATGATTTCTGAACAGTGTAAAAATTTATTTGCTGTGCATTTTCCATTTTGGGATAATCTTTCTCCTAAAGAGCAGGAGAAATTTTGTCAGAACGTTCGAGCACAAAGTTTTAGCAAAGGCGAAAACATCCACGGTCCACACGACAAATGTCTGGGTGTAATTTTTGTTAAATCAGGTCATATACGAACCTATATGCTTTCTGATGAGGGTCGTGAAATTACCCTTTTTCGCTTATTCAATAACGATATATGTATCTTTTCAGCATCCTGCGTTTTAAAGGAAATAACCTTTGATGTCTACATTGACGCCGAAGAAGATACCGAGGTTTTAATACTTAATCCTAAATTTTTTAATGAGCTTTTAAGCGACAATATATATGTTGAAAACTTTGCATTAAAGCTTACAACCGAAAGATTTTCAGATGTTATGTGGGCAATGCAACAAATTTTATTTACAAGCTTTGACAAGCGCCTTGCAATATTTTTGCTGGATGAAATGAACAAAAATAATACAAATGAAATAAAACTTACTCCCGAGCAGATTGCAAAATATATGGGAAGTGCAAGAGAAGTTGTTTCGAGAATGCTTAAATATTTTGAAACAGATGGTATTGTTAAG